>JBBSXX010000021.1:0-1707 GCA_038045565.1 Nanobdellota archaeon | reverse complement strand
CTAATATTCTAGTAGCATCTTTAATAAAAGAGGGGAAAACTAAAGAAATTCTAGTAACCCCTTATTGGATCTTTATGCCCCTGATTTTATTCTTGAAGAAACAAAACATCTAAAGCTATGGTGATATGCTTTGCCCAGGGGTAATACTTGCCTATATTTAATTACCAAGCCCTAATTAAAAAATGTGTCTGCATTACCTCTTTAAATGTCAGAATTCCACTCGTCTTAGACGAGTGGTTAAGTATAATCACTCTAGGAATTCTGAGCATGCTCAAGAACCCAGACTGGAACATTACATGCCACCAGTCTGTGATTGGTGGTTCTTGACACATTAAAAACGAAAGATTTATAATGTTTAAAATAGTTAAACAATTGTTTAAATTATGTAAACAATACTAAAATGAAAAGCATATTAAAAGAAGGTTATTGGAAGATATTTGAGTTATTCTATAAACAAAAGGATAAAAAAATTCATTTAAGGGATATAGCAAGGCAAACTAAGATGAATGAAAATAGCGCTTCTCGGTTCCTTAAATCATTAGAGGAACAAAATTTACTAAAATCGGAAAAGGATGGGAACTTAAAGAAATATTTTATAAGAAAAAATAAATATGTTTATTTAATTTTTGCTTTATTTGACATAGAGAAATTTAACAAACTACCTCTTTTAAGAAAAAACGCAATTGAATATTTTTATAAAGAGTTGCAAGAAAAACCAATTATTCTTTTTTTATTCGGTTCTACAGCAAAGGAATCATTTACAAATAAAAGTGATATTGATTTGCTTATGGTAGTTAACAAAAAAATAAAAGTTGAAGATGCTCAAAAGTATGCAGATGCTCAAACAGGTTTAAGAATAAGTTGTATTCAAATAGAATATAATGATTATATGAAAGAGATTAAATTAAAAGAAGATAAAGTTATAGGTTCAGCACTCACAACAGGCTATCCTCTTACTAACAATGTTAAATTTTATGAGGAATACTATGAAAATTAATGAACTAAACCTGCTTATCAAAGACAAGCAATTTCTTGATAAAAAGATAAAATTTTATGAGTCTAAAAAAATAATCAAAAAACAAGAACCAAATATTTTTGAAATTAAAGGACATATAGAAAAAGTTAATCACAACTTACAATTTGTAAATGATAATCTTAAAAAAGGGTATAATGATTGGTGTATAACTGGATGCTATTATTCTATGTATCATTCTGCTTTAGCTCTAGCAAAAAGTTACTTTTCAAAAAACCATGATGCAACTTTATGTATTTTAATCAAAGAATTCTACAATAAAGGTATTAGTGAAAAAGATTTAGAATTATTTAATAGTTTATTTATTAGTTATGTAGATTTAATTGTATATGTAGAAGCAAAAAATAAAAGAGAAGAAGCCACATATTCAACACGGTATGATTTTACAAATGAAACAGTAGAAGAATTAAGAAATAAAGCTGTTCAATTTGTAAATAAGGCTCAAGAGATATTAAGAGAAAAATAAAAAATATAAAGTATGCTCCAAAATTCAGGCAAATAACCTGCAAAATTAATTAATAATATAAATAAAAACAAAACATCTAAAGCTATTGTGATATGAGGGGTAACATAACTAAAGAAAGACCTAATTAACAAACCCTAATTAGAAAAATGTGTCTGCATTACCAGTCATAATCTAATTTAAACTTTAGAAAAGTTTAAATACCTAAAAG
>JBBSXX010000020.1:0-4038 GCA_038045565.1 Nanobdellota archaeon | reverse complement strand
ATGGACGGATTATTATTAGCAGCACTTCTTGGAGGTGTTGGAGGATTAACAAGAGGTTTTGTAGGTCTGTTAAAAGCCTTAGCTTTAAGAAGAAAAATTCTATGGGGATATTATTCTATAACAGTTGTAATAGCAGTGGTTATTGGAGTATTTACAGGAATTGTATTTAATTTTGATCCAAGACTTTCTTTGTTAGCAGGTTATGCAGGAACAGACATTCTAGAAGGCATATACAAATCATTTAGTGTCCAGAAACTATATGTTTCAAATGCCTCAGCCAAAAAGAGATAAAATGAAAAGCTTTTTCTTCTTCTCCAAAAGAAAGCTAATAATTCCTACAATTTTTCTTATACTTTTCTTATCAATCCTATTTTCAACTATATATCTGAATAACCAAGTTGACAAATATAGCTGTCAGATTTATGAATTAAACTCAATTGCACTAAATAAACAAAACATCCAAGAAAAAATAAATAACGCAGTCGCAGATCTAGCAGTTATAAAAGAAGAAACAGATGAATTAATACAAAAAAATAAACCAATTTTTCTATTTGCAATTTTCTCAAATAGAATTTTAGATAAAATATATATTTATCCAACAGATTGTTCTTTCACACCTGAAAACAAATTATGTAATTTCTATATATCTAAAACATCATATAACTGTATTAAATCAATAATCTCAATTAAAACAGACATTTCAGCTCTTATCAACAATAAAATACCAGAATACAGGCCAATTAATTATCCTTTACTATCTTTAAACTTAGTAATATTTTTAATACTCGGATACCTAATATCTTGTGTAATAGAATTTGCTTATTCAAAATTTAAAAAGAAATAAGTTTAAATAATTTAAATCATTATATAATTTATGCAAAAAATAGTAGATAATTTTGATTCTTTAACAGAAGAGGTTATGACAAAGTATGCAGGGCAATGGATAGCTATAGTTAATGCTAAAGTTATAGCTAATGGCAAATCTTTTAAGGAAGTTCATAAAAAAGCTGTTTCTAAATATCCTAAAGAAAAACCTTTGTATGGTAAACTTCCAGAAGCTACATTTACTGCCTTTGCATTAAATTAAAATGACTATTTCATTTAAATATAAACCTGTAAAAATAAAATCAGGTAAAGTTATTCATAAACCAATTATCCCATTAATCATAAATGCAAAAGAGAGCATACATACTTTAGGTCTTTTAGATTCTGGTTCTGACATTACAGTAATTCCTAAGGAAATAGCAGATGAAATTGGAATTGAATATAAAGATTATAACGAAATTTCTGGACTAACTGGATTACCAATAAAGAGCAGAGAAGTAAAAATTAAGGTTACATTTGGAAAAGGTCACGAGATTTATTCATTTGAAATTCCTGCATTAGTGCCACTTATAAAAAAAGATATACCACTAATCATTGGAAGAGCAGGATTTTTTGATCACTTTAAAATAACTTTCATAGAATCAGAGAAAAGATTAGAATTTAAAAAGACAAATTCATTTAATTATAAATAAAACAAAAGGTAAGATAAATAATAAATAAAAGGGAAATTAAAAATAAAATGTATAAATTAATAATATTAAATAAATTAAGTATATTAACTAACTAAAATGCCAAATAAAGATCTAGTCAAGTTCGTTAAAGAAGCTAGAAAAAGAGGTTTTGATGATTATCAGATTAGAAAACCTCTTTTAGATAATGGATGGCCCATACATGAAGTTGAAAAAGCCTTTGCAAGCCTCTCTCCAAAAACTCATCTAAAATACAAAAATAAAGTAACTATATATCTTGATTCTGAAGTGCTAAAAGTCCTTGAGAAAAGAGCAAATAAAAGTCTAATGACTCTAGGAGAAATGATAGAAGACATTTTAAGAAGATCAGCTATAAATACTAAGAAGCTCAAAAAGAGCGAAGAGAAGTTAGATGATATGTTTATCTCTTTATTTTCTAGAAAAACCCAAGGAAAGCCGAGAAAGTCTTAATTATACACATCTCTTCTAGGATTGTAGACTTTCCAATCAGGAAAATGTAAGTAATCTCTAGGAGCTCTTGTCAAAACCCCTTTCTCATTATAAAGAAGATCATTTTTCATTATATCATCAAAAGCATTTGTTTTAAAATGCTTTATTCTTACAGGAGAATCAACAAAAATTTTATGTCCATTAGAAAAATTCCAACCATATTCTCCTTTAACATCAGATTCCTTATCGCTAAGGCAACTTTCTCTAGTTTTATATTTATTTCTCAGAAAAGAAGCTAACTTTCTTTTCTCTAGCTCACCTAGTTCTGAAAATCTTGTTTCTTCAAAAAATATAAACTCTCCAACATCTCCCCTAAATCTTAGTTTTTTATCATTCAAAAAAAGCCTTGTATTAAAACTTGAAGCATTTTGCAGATCCTCTCCGTAAATATATACAGAATCAATAAACATTTTATAGATAAATGCCTTGTTTGAATTAACAAAATTTCCAAGTTGAACAAATCCGCCTTGAATTGATTTATTTTTATCAGCAATTATTTCATCAGCATCAAGAACTAAAACCATCTTTGTGCTAACTTGATCTAAAGAATAATTTCTTGAGCTTGAAAAATCATCAAATTTCCTATCATAAACTCTTAAATGTGGAAACTCTTTACTTAATTCATTAAGCTTCTCTCTTGTTCCATCAATACTTCCTGTATCAACTACAACAGCTTCTTCTACATAAGGTAATGTAGATCTTAACCATCTTTCTACACCACCAGCAGGGTTCATAATTTCATCTCTAACAATTGCTGCAAGAGTAGTATTTTTTAATATAGACATAAATCTCTATTAAAATAACTATTTTTAAAGTTATGGCTTGGAAACCTTTTTGAAAGATTTATTTTAAATCTTACTATCTTAAAAAACCAAGGAAATAAATTCTGGGCCCGGTTCTTAATGAATATAAACTATAGGTAACAATTCTAACCAATTTCTTAAGATTAGAATTAAAATAATTTAAATGTAAAACCTTAAATTCTAATGAATTTAATGGCACCAAAAATTATTAATTTTTTAGTGTTTTTCTCTAATGGAAAATTTCCATTGGATACTTAAATATAAAGTAGTCTTATTTTTTCACTACTCCTTCCCAATAAATAGGGTTTATATATTAGAATGTATATATTATATTAACACCAATTAAAAAGAGGTGTTTAAAAGAGAGTTTTTGGAAGCTATTTTCCTTTAAGTTAAATAAGGAGGAAGAGGTGATAAATAAAAAGGTTTTACTTGTCAGTTTGACTTTAGCTCTAGTAGTTTCTATGTCTTATTCTGCATTCTCTCTTTCTTCAAGTACATTCACCCTTAGATCAAGTGGGGATGAATCAAATGTCAATTCTATAGACATTTATGGAGCTCTTTCAGATGCAAGAGTAAAATTCTCTGGATTTCATTCAGAATCTAAAGATTATGGTAAAGGCAGTTTAAGCCTTTCAGGAAAAGCCCCTAATGGAGATAGAATTGTTCTAAATCTAAGACTTACAGAAACAGAAATTGTCGAGATTACAGGAGATAAAATATCAATAAGATATTCTGGAGTAGGAAGATATTATACTAGTGGCCTAAAACCAATCTCAGTCTCATTTGATGATATTCTATATGAATATAACGACGCAGATGGCACTGCAGACCTAACAGCAGATGGAACAATTCCTTTTAGTCTAGAGAACCTATATTCAAAGCCATATATAGATAACAGATATTTTAGAAGTGATTGATTTAGGTAATAATACTAACGTAATTTATTAATCTTAATGTTAACATAACTTAATTGCAAAATTTTTTTCTAAAAAATTCTATAGTATATTACCTATTTGATATAATCAATGATTCATTCTATCATTATATGAAGAAAAATCAGAATCTTCTTGAGTTATGGTTCTATGAAATGCTATCGCAGTAATGGGTCTAGGAGTTCTTACAAACCCTCTAATCTCAATTCTGTCTAAATTTCCATCTTGATTATCATCAAATCCATAGAAATTAAATGTTGTTCCTGAATCTTTCTT
>JBBSXX010000019.1:1389-4089 GCA_038045565.1 Nanobdellota archaeon | reverse complement strand
AGCTATATTTTAACACATGCTGGATATATCGGTTTATTTTGATATTTATTGATGCATTCGGTCCCCTTTTCACAACATCTTTTACGTAATTCATACTTACTGCTAATGACTCCTTGACAGAAAGTTTCTCCATCTGCACTATTACAAGAATTTCCATCTTTTGGCTGGCAAATTTTTATACCACTTTTTATGCTACATGTTTCTGTATTTTTACAGCAGAATTTGCCCTTTTCTTTTCCATCTTCATTAAAACATGCTGTCTCTTGATAATTTGAATCAACACCACATTTTCCCTCGTTTACGCAAAATGGTACACCATATGAAGTTTCACACCCCAATCCTCCAGGACAACATATATTTGTTATAGTCCCTATACATAATTTATTAGATGGTTCTGGGCAGCTATTGCTATTTTCAATACAATAGTTTACTCCCTTAAGATATGAATAACCACATTCAGCATTTTTTTTACATATTACAGGATCATAATCATTTGGATTATCCTTATCAGGACAGATTTTATATCCTTCAGGAGAAGTTTCACAGTTCCCATCTCCAGATTTACCACATGTATCCGGAACACACACTCCATTTTTACAAATAAAACCATTTTGACAATTATCTAGTATTAAAGACAAATCTCCATCTTTATAGCAGATTTTTAAGAAGTCTGTTTTATCGGGAGTCGCTTTATTACAAATATTATTATCTGGAAGACAACCATCCGGCATAACACAATTTCCTTTATTACATTTTAAACCAGATTCACAACTTTGCTTTTCTCCCCATCTTCGCCCCTCACATATTTGTACCTTACCTTGTCTACATCTTCTATCTCCATCATCACAACTAAATAGTCCTCCAGTATCACTTGGAGTACATTCTATACGCTCTAAAGGTGTTGGAATATCACTAGCATCACATCCAAGAGGTTGAAGATCACAATTTCTATATTTATATCCCCCTAAAGAACTTGAATCTGATTTTACACATACACCAAATTCACTACAGCTCCACTTACAACTATCTCCTCCTCCACCATCATTAGAATAACAATACCAAGAATAAGGATCGCTGGTAGGTTTTTTACATATTTCTCCAACACTACACCCTCTACATTAAAAAATGAAGTAGTATAACACTCAACACAATAATCTCCTTGAGAGCTATCATAACAAACTTCTGTCCTAGGACAATCACTATCGCGATCACAATCATCAGGAGAAAGTAAAACATCATTTGAATTTCCAAAAATATTATTAAAAAAATCCGAGAAGACATTCGCAGAAACAAAGCTTATAGAAATTAATAAAACTAAAGATACAAGAACAAATATCTTTACACCCCTTTTCATATAAAGTTATACAATCTTAAACTTATAAACTTTTATTGCTCAAATTGGGTTTAATACCCCGTAGCTTGCTACGATTGTTTTCCAATTTGAGGCCAGGAAAATAAATTTTCTGGATCCAGAGAATCTTTGATTCTCTTGGCTTAAAGAATACCCCCACAGCTTGCTGTGATTGGGATTCTTTATTTATTTTGTTAATCATTTTTCATTTTTTCTATATTTAAAATGTATAAAAATAACTGCTATTATACTTCCAATCATATTAAAGACTAAATCTAAGGCAGTATTATAATAACCTCCAACGCCAGTATTTGGAGCTACAACAACTGCTGCAAATTCAACAATTTCATTCAAAGCTCCAGCACCCATCGCAATAGCTATAAGTAAAACATAAACAACTTTGAAATTAGTTTTTGTATTTAAATAAGGTTTTAATAAATGCCAGGCAACTAGCGTAGTTACCCCAAAACCAAAAGCATGTACAAACTGATCAAACTTTAGAATATATGTATCTCCAACATCAAATAAATGTATTAATTCTAGCCTATAAAGTACCTCTCCTCCAATATTCAATCCTCCCCCAGCCATATGCAATAGCCCCCATAAGCTTAACCCCCATAAAATAAGATAGTTAAAATTACTTTTTC
Organism: Nanobdellota archaeon; assembly: GCA_038045565.1. Classification (GTDB taxonomy): domain Archaea; phylum Nanobdellota; class Nanobdellia; order Pacearchaeales; family GW2011-AR1; genus JACPLR01. Next base: position 2,091 of record JBBSXX010000019.1, on the reverse strand, counting down.
TAAGAGTCAGACCTATAAGTAAAAAGAAAAACACTAACACTAAAACATACCACAAAAATTCATAATTTTTAATGCTAATATAATAGGTTGCAAATGCTATTACATAAGCTAAATTAAATAATATAAGAAACCACTCACCCTTTCTTAGATTAAGCATTTTAACTATAATCTATGAATATTTATAAACTTATTTTATCCGGATTATTAATGAAAACAAAATTAATTGCTTTAGATGTATATGGAACAGTTTTATGTAGTGATGATTATGATAATGAAATGCCCCCAAGAAAAGGTTTCAAAGAATTTGTTAATTTTTGTATTTCTAAAAATATTTACCTTGTAACAGCATCTGATGCCCCAATTGATATATTAAAAATTGATTTAGAAGAATCCTTTAAGAAAGGTAGTATTAAATTAGATATCTTTGATGATTTTTATAGATTACAATATTATCCAAAAGACTTTTCTGGAATAGTTTCAAATTATGGAATTAAGCCTATAGAATTATTTGTAATAGGAGATCAATATGATAAAGATATTGTTGGAGCTTTGAGATTAGGATGTAACACGCTACAAGTTCCAGAATACAATTCTATTAAGGATAATTTTGATTTTTCTAATTTAATTATTCCATAAAATAAAAAATAAGATTTCATTTTCCCACATATCTATTTATTATTAATCCAACGGCAACAATTATTA
>JBBSXX010000019.1:0-1289 GCA_038045565.1 Nanobdellota archaeon | reverse complement strand
GCAATCCAAGGAATACTTGGAAGTAAAAGATAACCAACATCACAAATACCCACATTACATACGCGAGAATAAATAATGGATATTGCAGATAGTACTAAATAAATTCCAACTAAACTCCAACCAATTTTTGATTTTAAAAATTTCATTTATGTTTAATAGACATCAATATTTATAAATATAATTAGTTACAAAATTTCATGGGAAATATTATAACAACAATTATAGCATTAGATGTTTATGGGACAATACTTTCTAGTCAAGATTGGGATAATGAACTTCCTCCTAGAACTGGATTTAGAGAATTTGTAAAAAATGTTCAAGATCTAGGTATTTTACTGGTTACTTCTTCAGATGCACCTATTGACACTCTTAAAATTAATTTAGAAGAGGGATTTAAAAAAATTAATCTAAGTTTAGATATTTTTGATGATTTTTACAAGCTTAGCTATTATCCAAAAGATTTTTCAGAAATAATATCAAATTATAAGATAGAACCAAGACAATTATTTGTTATTGGGGATCAATATGACAAAGATATCATTGGAGCTTCTAGATTAGGATGTAATACCTTTCAAATTCCAGAATATAGATCTTTTCCAGATAATTTTGATTTTTCCTCAATTAAAATCCAATAATTAGTTTTAGTATTATAATCATAAATCCCTTCCAAGTAAAGTTCTTCTATTATTTGCCTTGGCTCTTTTTATAGAATCTCTTAAAATCCCTTCAACAACTCTTTCAAGTTCTTTAGAAACATCACTAGAAACACTTGATATAGATTTTTCCTTATCAAGTTCTTCAATTACTTTCTTAATATTATTTTCTTTTATTAGTTTGCCCATTTTTATCACCCTTTTCACTCTCACTAAATTCCGGCTTCAGCAACGGAAAAATAACACATTCTCTAATTGGACGATTAACTAAATAAGAAAATAATCTTTCGCTAACTCCAAACCCACAAGTCGGAGGCATTCCATATTTCAACGCTTCCACAAACCCTTTATCATGATCCATACTTTCAACATCTCCTGCAGCTTTCATTTTCATTTGCTCTTTGAATCTATTTTCCTGATCTATTGGATCATTCAATTCACTGTATCCATTTCCTAATTCTGTTCCAGCAATAATAACTTGAAATTGCTCTACTTTTCTAGGATCTTTTACACTTCTTTTAGCTAAAGGAGTAATATCTGCAGGCTGACCTACTAAAAATCCAGGTCCGCTTAATTTTTTTCTACAATATTTCCATAAACTATCAACTAAACGCCATTTAGTCATTGTAGGATCAT
>JBBSXX010000018.1:0-2931 GCA_038045565.1 Nanobdellota archaeon | reverse complement strand
ACTTTTCGCAGCTTGCCACGTCCTTCATCGCAACTCAAACCAAGCTATCCGTCTAACAGTCTAAATAGGATCTACAAATTAATTAATCAAATTTTACTGATTTTTCTAAACTGATTTTTACTTCTTACTCACACTAATTAGAATATAATTCTAATTAATAGTGGGATATTACACCTTACCTCGTCTCATAGCATTAAGCTCAACTCCCTCCATTTCCGTATGAAAATGAAGTTCATATTTGTTTTCAATCAACCAATAAAGGTTAATTTTCACGTGAATTCTTTTGGAGTTATGGTTTGGAAACCTTTCCAAAAGGTTTATGTGAATATAACTCATGATAGGTAATGCCAACGATAATTGATGGCTTTTTAATTATTATTTTCTATTTTATTTGACCCTTAAATGATTTTTATTATATTAAATTTTAATTTACTTTGATTTTTGATGTTTAATCATTTCCGTCGATAAAATCGACATTTAATTTTTAATTAATCGGGCTGTGATTAATTACCCCTATTCAAAAAATAATCAGAAAAATTTTATTTAAAGTTTGTAGTAACAAACTTTAATCCACAAAAATTCTTGATTTTTGATGTTTAACGTAAACCCACTTTTCAGTATTTATTACGCTAAAATATGAATAATTTCTGATTACCATTTGTGAATATGTTAAAAGTTAGTTTAAGGGGTTTAAAAAGGTTGTGATTATTTTTTGGATTTTAAGAGGCCCCAGGTCATTTCAAAAAAGTTCTTTTGAGTTTTATAAAAATCCTTATCATCAATTACAACTGCAAAGTAAGGTTCTTGGTTAATATGAAATATTACAACTTTATCTGCATAAATAAAGACGCTGGATTCAAATTTAAATTTTTCTGGAACAAAGACAAATTCTCTCAATTCTTTCTTAGAATTTTTTACTAATTCTTTATGTGCATCTTCTTTTTTACAAATTATTTTTATATGTATTTTTTTCTTAATTCTTTCTAAAATATATTGTGGAAATACATGGTCAAAAACTTTCTGAATTGATATAATATCCCCATAATGGTAAATTGTTTTTCTTTCATCTAAAACATCTTTTAAAATTGATCTTATTCCCTTTACTCCCTCAAATATTGTAACTTTTGGTTTTTCTTTTATACTTTCTGAAATAGAATTAAGTTGTGGAATTATCTCTTGTATAATCTTTTTCTTTTCGTCTAAATTCTCTAAAAGCTTTTTTGGTTGAGAAGCTGAAAAATATTTCTTAGATTCTTTTATTATAAATCCTGCTAGTCCTTTTTGTTCTAAACTTTCTAGTAAATTATAACAAGTAGTCCTTGGTAAACCAGAATTTTTTGCTATTTTTTGAACAGAAGATTCTCCTAACTTAATCAAAGAAAGATATACTTTAATTTCGTTTTCTGAAAGACCATATTCTTCAAGTGCATTATTGATATCCATATAATTAATAGGAAATTTGAGTTTTTAACTCTTTCTTTTGTCGACCTTTTAGGACAACACTCTTTTAAATATGGGGAATAATGAAGATTTTTATGACAACAGAAATAAGTATCGATGGATGTGTTTCATATTATCACGGAGGACAGGTGGTGTATCCAGGAATACATTTATTGAATTTCGGAAGAGAAAGTATTGGAGTAGTTAATGATGACTCTAGATTTGTTTTATCTAGTTTAGCCCCCATTTTTACAATACACTCTTATGAAAATCTCAAATCTCCATTTAGAGATAGGGAAGAATTAGATAGCTTTTCTAGTTCTTTAGTTAGGGATCTTGGTTTAGATATTGCTTATAGTGATAAATCTGCAGACTCTAAATTGGAAGATTTAGAAGAAAAAACTAAAGTAAAAAGTTCTGATGTTGATCATCAAGCTCAAAAGCAATTTAAAAAATTCTTAGGAAAAATTGAAAATTATGTAAATCCGTTAATTAGAGAAGAAAGACTTTCAAATGAAATTTTACTCTCAAAATTCAGAGAACAATTAAATCATATTATACCTCAAGATGGTCAGAAAAAAGCATATGATAATTTTATAGGATCTTTAGAAAAAATATTTAGAGACAAATTTCCTAAAAAACAAAGTAGTATGTTAGGATTAAAAGTTGATGATTTAACAATGGATGAAGCCATATTAAGAAAAATACAAGAAAAATACCGAGAAGAAATATACATGAATCCGTTATTTTTAGAAATTGCTGAAATATTTGGAAAATATATATCTGATGAAAAAGATTGGATTGATTTTGCTTATAAAAAATATTCCTAAAGATAAAATTATATCTAAATAATCGGAGGATGTTCTTCAGCATAAAAAAATCCTTCTGGTTTTACAATTCTTTCTATCTGAGGAAGTAAAACACCTTTCAATTTTTCTCTAGTATCTTTTTCAAATGCACATCTTGATAATTTTATTAATTGTGGTGAATCAAATAACATACTTGAATGAGCTATATCTATTGAATAATCTGGTATAAATGATAATGAATTTTCATCTAAAAGATTTAAAGAATAATGTTCAAATTCTTCTCCATCTAAATTTCCATAATCAATTCCAATTACTTTAACGCCTAGTTCATGTAATGCTCTTGATAAAATGGGTTGAAAATCTATTTTCCCTTTGAATGTTTCTTGAGATAATCCTTGATCATACCCTTTTCTTGCTCCGCAACCAAGATCTAAAAACTTTTTATTTCCATTTAAAATATCAAGTCCAAGAGATAATTCTGCAATTGTTTCACGGAAAATATGAAAGTCATCAAATTCTCCATATTTTGATACAATTGTTTCATGTAATTTATTAAAATCTATATATCCATTAATAGATTTACTACCCTGTTCACGAATTTGCGTTCTTAATTGCTCTTGAGTTATTATTTTCATTTTAATTATAAGAATTTGTAAAGACTTATCTTCTTTCTTGAAAAAGT
>JBBSXX010000017.1:3233-5227 GCA_038045565.1 Nanobdellota archaeon | reverse complement strand
TTGAGAATAAACTAATTCTTGAATATCTTTTTCTCTTTGTTGAGCAAATTCTGCTACATATCTCTTATTGAGATCCTGATTCATAGGAAAGTATTTTCCTTTAGAATCTTCAGATTCCCAATAGAAATCTCCATTTCTCTTCACAAAGATTTGGTCAGGTGAATAGGGCATATCTAATTTAATTGCTTTAAATCCACTTAATCCTATAGTATCTGATTCTTGGTAAAAAGTAACATCTTTAACTGTATTACTCACTCTACCAAGTCCGAATCCAAGAGATCCTGCAACTAGCAATAAACCTGCTATTCCTATTTTCATTTTGTTTTTCATTTTTGTTTTTCCTCCTTACATTTTATCACTTTATGTGATAATAATACTCAGAAAAGGAAGTATATAATAGCTATCTCCCCTTAAAGGGGTATATAATAAGAAAGATTTATATAGAAGAAGAAAGTTAATTTTTTATGATAAAGGAAGATCTTCAAAAAATAGGATTAACAGAAGGAGAAGCTAGAGCCTATATAGCTATGCTTGAATTAGGTTCTTCAACAGTCGGGCCAATAGCCAAAAAGTCTGGAATATCTTATTCTAAAGTTTATGAAGTTCTTCAAAGATTAATAGAAAAAGGTTTTGTAAGTTTTATTATTAAAGAAAAGACAAAATATTTTCAAGCAGTAAAACCAAGCCTTTTAACTAAATTCTTAGATAGACAAGAATCTGAGATTGAAAAAAACCGAGAAATGTTGAAACAAATTATTCCCCAGCTAGAAGGATTTAGGAATAATAGGGAAGAAAAACAAGAAGTTGAAATATTTGTGGGTATGAAAGGTCTAAGAACTGCAAATGAAAAAATGTTTTCAAATGTTAACAAGAAAGAAGAAGCATTATTTTTGTATGTGTATAAAGAAAATTTTGGAGAGATTATAGATGACTTTTATTACAAATTAGCTCCCTTTTACAAACAAATAGGTATAAAATTTAAAGGTTTAGGCTCAAAAGAATGGTCAAAATCAGAATATATTAAAAAAAATTCTCATTTCATAGAAGCTCGATATATTGATTCTCCATTACCGGGAACAATAGATATCTACCAAGACAAAGTACTTCAAGTAGCTTGGGGTGAAAAACCCATAGGGATATTAATTCAAAGTAAGGAAATTGCAGAGAATTATAGAAATTACTTCAACAGTTTATGGAAAATATCAAAAAAGTAAATATTAGATAAAATTAACAAGTTTAAGCATACAACTTTCTAACACCAGTTATATCGCCAGAATTCAAATCTCTTTTCTTTGTTTCTCCATATGCTGCAAATCTATACATTGTTTCTTCAGCACAAGAATCACTTGGATGTCCCATTCCAACTGCATGTCCAAGTTCGTGAGTTGCTATATTCTCAAAATCCATCTTCCCAGCTTCTCCAGCTGTACTCCAGTTAAAATCATTTTGATCAAAAACCATATCCCATTCTACTAATTTTCTTTGTTTAGGACTACCTCCAAAAATACCCCAAACAGTTGTATATGCAATTACTCCTGACTCTGAAACATCACTAAAATAAACTTCATTATTTCCATCAGGTCCTGAAACATCAGCAACTAAAATATCATTTGTCAAACTTCCGATTCCAAGAATATCTTTTCCTGAAGCACTATCCCATTTTCCAATATCTGAATCTAAATTAGCTAAAACAAAACTATCAGATAAACCTTGATTATTTAAAGAATTAATTGTATAATTTTCGACATTTTTCCATTTTGCTCCGTTTGCTAAGAAAGCATAGCAAGTTGTACCAGCTGAGCCTCCTCCACTACCTGGTTTAACGCCATCTCCTTTATTTTTATAATGAACAAAAACATAACCTTCTACTTCAACACCATCAACATCTTTAGCACTTCCTAAGCTAAAAACACCAGGAGCAACTTCAACTGCATTAGAGGGAATAACAACATTAGCATGTCCATTAGAAGGATTAACATCTACAGCAACAAAAT
>JBBSXX010000017.1:0-3133 GCA_038045565.1 Nanobdellota archaeon | reverse complement strand
GAAGAGTCAATTGAATGATTAGCTTATATGTAAGTCACGATAAATTAAAATATTAATATGAATGACATAAAAAAATCAAGAAATATTTCTTCTGAGAAAGATATTAAAAAGGCTTATTCTAAACTAAGCAGGATTTATGGATTTTTTGAAGGTTTTTTTGAAAGAAAACTTAGAAAAAGAAGCTTAGAATTATTAAATATAAAACCAAGTAACAAGATTCTTGAAATTGCGTTTGGAACAGGTCATAATTTGGTAGATTTGGGAAAAATTATTAATGATAAAGGGAAAATTTATGGGGTTGACTTAACTCCTGAAATGATCGAAAAATCAAGAAATAGATTAAAGAAAAATAATCTACTTGACAAAGTTAAGCTATTTCAAGGAAATGCTAAAAAATTACCATTTAAGAATAATTCATTTGAAGTAGTTTATATTTCAAATGCTATTGAATTATTTTCTGATAATGATATAATGATAGTTTTAAATGAGATACATAGAGTTTTGAAATCAAATGGAAAAGTTTGTGTTATTGATACTTCTAATAATGAAAAATACAAAATAGTCAAGTTTTATAAATGGTTAAATAAAAAATTTCCAAGTTACACAAGTTCTCCCATAGACATCAATAGCTTTGTGAAAAATGCTGGATTTAAAATTATTTATGAAGATCAAATAAAGTTGTTTGGTTTTTTCCCAGAAAATATAGTTATTGCTAAAAGGTAAGCAGGAAATGTAAAACTCAACTTTGCTTTTTGGGGTTCAAAGTTTATATAAAGATAATTAAGAACAATAATCCTTATAAATCATATTCAACTCTTTAAAAAATGCCACTTTACAATGCTTCAGCAAAAGAAGGTTTAACTTTCGAAGAAGTAATTTCTTATGCAATGGAAATATTACTCCCAGAATATAGAACTCCAGAAAAGGTAAGAGCTTATGCAATTAATCTAATTAATGAAAAGGCTGATTCAGATTTAAGAAAAACATTGAAAAGAGGAAGTTTGAAAGATTTTGTTACTCAAATAAATGAAAGGCAAACTAATGTTTTTCCTAAAATAGAAGGAAATGTGCTTGAGATTTTAGCAGGTATTGGTGAAATCCCTCCAAAGTTTATTAAAGGTGCAGCAACTATTTTTAGAGTAGAAGAAAGTAAATTACTCCCAAAAGACAAAAGTCCCGGAGAATTTGAAAGGCTTGAAAAAGCATATGAAAAAATTAAAGGTGAACCAATGCCAAAAAAAGTTGAGGGAGAACCTTTTATGTATCCCTTTACAGTATATATACCATTAAAATGTCTTTTAGATTAATTTTTAAAATATAATTTAATTAATATTATAATAATTCTTATAAACAAAAGATTTCTTAAAAAATCATGATAAGAGTAACAGTTCTTCCAAATCCAAGAGAAGGAATTTCTCACGATGAAATATTAACTCATGCTTTTAGTGTTCTTAAACCAGAATATAGAACTCCTGAAGCACTCAGAGAATATGCCACTAATAAATTAAGAGAGGAAATAGGCTCTGGATATACTGAAGAAAAGATGGGAGAAATCCAATTAGATACATACCCAAGAATAAATGGCAAGTTATTTGATATGGTATATGAAAATAAAGAATTCCCAAAAGGAAGTTTAATTCGAATTGCTTCACTTTTTGGAGTAGTTGCCGAAGACTTACTTCCTTATGATGAAAGTGAAGGAAGAGATGAGAGATTTGTTATAGCTTATAAAAGCATAACAGGAGAAGAATGTTCTGTTGAGGAAATTAGAGGGCCTCCGAAATTTGCAGGAGGAATTGTTATTGAATCCCTATTGGGTTTACTATAGAAATTTAATTTTAAAATGTTAACAGGCCAACAAGCGTATAATAAACTAGCTTTAAATTATAATCAATTCAGAGATGTAGAATCATGGGAAATGCCCGAGATAGAACAATTCTCAAGAGATTATGTAGCATTATTTGAGACATTATGCCTTGAAAACCTACCTCAAGAAAAAGGAAGAGAAGAAGTTATATCTTTTGCAAGAGCAGTAAAAAAAGTAATTCCAGAAAGATTTGGAGAATATACTAGAAGAGCAGAAATGTTAAATTTTAGTCAAAGAGCATCTTCTCTTGGAGATATAACATTACAAGAACAAGAAGCATTAGATAGAAGAGCACAATTACGTCTTCTATAAAGCTTTTTAAACCCACTAAAACTACTTTTTTAATGAATTCAGAAAGAAGTCAAAATAGTTTTAATGCAACTGAAGCTTTTGAAGAACTAGATGCAAAGTATGATTTTAGCATTGCAGACGGATGGAAGGCAAGAACAAAAGGAGATTTTCTAGGAGATTATGAAATGGTTTATTCAAGAATAAGAACTGAAAATCCTGGCTGGGAGTTTGAAACAAAAAGACTTGATAAAATGGTAGAAGAAGCAGGTTATACAAAATTTAGATTGTTAGCTGCTGTCCCAGAATCAGCATCACAAATGCCTTGGTAATAATCAATAAGTTTTTAAGTTCAATAAGATTTAATATTTAATAAAATGCAACAAGAAACAATTCAATCAGATAGTGCAAAAATAACAAAAGATATGGTGATTGCAGATATTCTTAGTTTATACCCTAACAAAGCAATGTTAATATCTGAAATTCTTATGGATTTTGGAGTTCATTGTGTTGGATGTGGAGCAAGTGGATTTGAAACTTTAGAAGAAGGAGTTTTAAGTCATGGTTTCACAGAACAGGAGCTTGATCAGCTTGTTATTGATTTAAACAAGGCTGTTGTATTAGAAACACTAGAAATCAAAAATATTGAAGATTTTTCTTTAACTCTAACAGATAAGGCGGTTAAAAAACTTAGAGAAATAATGAAAGAAGAAAATAAAGAAAACTCGTATTTAAGAGCAAATGTATTGGCAGGGGGATGTTCTGGATATAGTTATGATCTTGAATTAAGTGAAGAAAAAACTAAGGAAGATATAGAACTTGAACAAAATGGAGTAAAAATCCTTGTCAGTCAAGAATCTGCTGAATATCTAAACGGAACAAAAATTGATTTTATTGATAGCTTAAATGAGTCTGGATTTAAATTCAGCAACCCAAATGCCACAAAAGAATGTGGTTGTGGAAAAAGTTTTAGTTAAA
>JBBSXX010000016.1:0-12400 GCA_038045565.1 Nanobdellota archaeon | reverse complement strand
AAGAAAGAAGAAAAGAAAGAAGAAAAGGCTTCAGCAGCAGCTGAAGGTTTGTCAAGCCTATTTGGTTAATTTGAATTTTTAAAATAGAAAGAACAGACCTTCTAACATAGATAGTGATTACGCTGAGCCTTTTCCAAACTTCTAATGCTAATTCTAAAGTTGTAATAAACAATTAAAAACTCAGAAAATAATAATTCTAAATGAATAGGGGTGAAAAATTAGCTTTATTATTAGGAATGTTATCTGGGGATGGGTGTTTAACTATTGGTCATAATGGGAAAGGGTACAGAGATTATCCTATTCGGTTTTATAATACAAATAAAAGGTTAGTAGAGTTTTTTAATGAGTTATTTTTTTATTTATTTGAAATAAAGGGGAGTATATTATTTAAGGATAGAATTAATAGGAAAAGACTATGGGTTTTTTCTAAATATTCTAAAGAAATTTATAATAAAATAAAATCCATGGATTTCCCTGAAGGGAGAAAAAGAGATATTTTAAGAATTCCAAAACTTATAACTGTAGGCACTAAAGAAGAGAAAAGAGCATTTTTTATTGGTTTTTTAATAACTGATGGATGTTTAAGAAAAAGGGGAGACATTCTCTTCCATTCAGGAAGCAAGTTATTCTTAGAAGATTTATCCTTATTAATAAGTGATTTTACTAGAAATGTAAAACCTATTAAACAGTATATTCAAAGAGAAGTTTATAAGTCATATCAGTTAAATTTAAATAAATCAGAAACAAAAATTTTATTAGGTGATATGCCGCTGTGGGACAATGGTACTCCACTTGCCTTGAGCTCTATTTTAAGAATGTAAACAAGCAAGCAAGCTTCCTTCGGGATCTCCCGGTTCGATTCCGGGCGGCGGCGTCCTTTTTATATTAAAAAGCTAAGTGAACAATTAAGGCAAGACCATAGGGCATCTAGGAAATTAGGTATTCATTAACCATATTTAAATCTTCAATAGAAATTTACATTAAGTTATTTTAATTTACCAATTGTATTATTTAGTATTGTTACCTATATTTTATCCATGTGCCAAGAGCACAGGGTATTACGGAAGAATAAATATTCAATCTCTTTCCACACTTGGATGTTCCTGTCCGTCTCTTACTCTTTCTCTTAGATCTTTAATATTTTTCTTTCTTTCTTTTTCATACATTTTTCTGTTATTTCCGTTTTTTTCAATTAACTTTCCGGCATATTCTCCTCCAAGAAAATGAGGAAGAATTACATAATCTGCTCCGGCATTATATAATTTAAATGCATCAGAAATCTGCCTTGATGTAACAATTACCACTGTATCTTTATTTGTTTCTCTAATTTTTTTAATTAGCAATAAATTTGTATCTAATTCCGGAACTGTTGATAAAACAAATTTAGCCCTATGAACTTTTAATTGATCTAATAATTCAAAATCATCAGCATCCCCATATATGCACGGAATTTTTCTTTTTGATAATTTTTTAATAACTTCTGGATTGAAATCAACTACCAATCCTTTTTTTCCTAATTTATCAAAGGATTGTAGAATTGAAAAACCAATCCTATTATACCCTAATAAAAAATATTCATAACCGTGTTCTAATTTTATATTTCCTTCAATAGTTTTCTTTCTTTCAAAAATTCTTAAAGGTCTTTCAAGAAAAGCATATAATTTTTCGTTATACATTATCAAATAAGTTGATCCTGCAATGGTTATTAGACCAACAGTTGTTACAAGAGATAAAATATTAGATGGGATGTGGCCTAATTTAACTCCTAAAGCCACTAATATCATTGAAAATTCACTGATTTGAGCAACAGTAAGTCCTGCCATAAAACTTGTTCTTTTGCTATATCCAAAAATTCCCATTAAAATCATAATAAGTATTGGATTTCCTATAAGAATAAACAAAGAGAAAATAATTATTGGCCAGATAAACAAATTTACATCTTCAAAAACTATTTGTGAACCGAGAATTATAAAGAAAGAGATTATGAAAAAATCTCTTAGAGGTTTTAATTTTGATGAAACTTCCTGGCAATAAGGTGAAATTGAAAGTAAAGTTCCTGCTATCAATGCCCCAATTTCTAAAGATAAACCTAAATAGAAAAATAAAGATGCTATTCCTAATCCCCAGCCTATTGCGAATATGAATAAAAATTCCTGAGACTTTGAGAAAAATCTGTCAAATCTAGGAAGAATAAACAAACTTATCAAAGTTAAGACGACTGTTATAATAAAACCAATTGAAAGGGTCTTTCCTATGTCTATTAAAGCATTAGAATTATTTGAGAAAGAAGAAACTATCATTAATATAAACACTGCAATTAAATCCTGCACAATTAAAAACCCTATAGCTATTTTTCCATATAATTTATCTAAATCTTCTTTATCTGATAGAAGCTTCATAATAATTATAGTGCTGCTAAAGGTGAGAGCTACTGCTACATATAAAGCTGATATAGGAGAAAGTCCGATAATTAGACCTATAAAATATCCAATAATTGAAGTGAATATCACCTGTCCAATTCCAGTAATTAATGAAATTTTTCCAACTTCCTTAATTACTCTAGGATTTAAATGAAGACCTACAATAAAAAGTAAAAAGGCTATACCAAATTGTGAAAATATTTCTATAGTGCTTGCGTCTTTTAATATATTAAAAAATATTGGTCCGGCCAATAAACCAGTAACAATATATGCAATTATTAGAGGTTGTCTAAATAGTCTTGCTATGAATGAGAGTGTGAGAGCAATAAGTATAAGCAATGTTATTTGAATAAATATTTCTGATGCCATTTACTTTTTTATTATTAAACCTCAATTATTTTATATTTATTTAATTTATATTTTTATCTTAATGCTATAATATTATTTTCCCTATAAAAATCTACAGCGTCTTTCAGTTTATTTTTTGAGCTTGAATAAATAGTTAAAATACTCTTTCCTTTATCCAAACTTTCCCCTAGATGTTTATACAAATATACTCCTGCTTTTTTATCATTAGGAGATCCTGCAATTTTAGCCAAGATATTTATTTTTTTATTGTCTATTGATATCACTCTAGATTTTTTATTAGTTTTTATTTCATAAGAAAATTTTCCTGGTTTTAATTCGATCAACTTTCCTTTTTGAGCTTCAACTATTTCTTTAAACTTATTAAATGCCTTGCCAGAATCCAATATCTCTAGTGCTAATTTACTCCCTTTTCCTTTCCTTACTTTTCCAACAAGCTCGAAAATTTCCCCTGCTAAAAATAAAGATTTATTCTTTAAATCAATCGGAGCATCTTTTTCACATTTTAGAATTTTTATTATATCTATTAATTCTAGTATAGGTCCTACTCCATGACCTATTGGCTGACTTCCATCTGTAATAACACATTTCAACTTTAAATTAAATCTTTTCCCAATTTCCTCAAACTTTTTTTTAAGATCTAAAGCTTTTGTTTTATCAACTTTAGCATATTTTCCATATGGAATATCAATAAGAATAAACTTACTTCCCACAGAGAGCTTCTTTGCCATTATAGAGGCAATTAAATTTGGCTCAGGATCTATATTAATCTGACTTTCAACTCTAATGATTTTATCATCTGCAGGGGCAAATCCAAGAGAACCTCCCCATGCTAAACATGCATTCGTTTTATTTATTATTTTTTTCAATTCTGCAGGAGAAAAATCCACTTTACATATAGCTTCCATCACATCTGCAGTACCTGCAGCAGAGGTAATTGCCCTTGAAGATGTTTTTGGGAATGTTAATCCTGCAGCTGCGCAAATTGAAACAACTAACGGAGTTGTCCTATTTCCTGCTAAACCCCCTATAGAATGCTTATCCACAATTATTTTTTTGTTTAGCTTTAGTTTTTTCCCTGTTTTAAAGATAGCTTCAGTCATCCATACTATTTCATCCATAGACATTCCGCATTCGTAAACTGCAGATATAAAAAATGCTATTTCTGTTTCTGTAATTTCATTATTTACTATTGATTTAATTATTAAAAAGATTTCTTCTTTTGAAAGCTTATCACATTTTAATTTTTTATTTATTGTCTGTATTGCTCTTGGCTTCTTTGCAACATCAACAACCACCATTTCTCCTCCAGATATTTCTAAAAAATCCATAATCTCAGTTGAAAGAACAATTTCTTTCTTATTTGATATCTGAGATGAAAGATCCAAGACAGCCACTATTCTTTTTGAATTATATTTAATTAATATCCTGTCATTTAGATTAGCAGATAATATTTTTGCGGTTTCCTTATTTATTATTGCAATTGGCCTACCAGCAGATAATTTGTACCTTTTAACTTTTAATTTCATTAGATCACTCTTTTTTGTTTGTAATATAATCTCTATATATTTCAAATAAAATTACCAAGTAAGCGACAATTAATGGTCCGAGAATTATACCAAATATCCCAAATACTAAAATTCCACCTATTAGAGATATAAGAGTTAGAGATGTAGGTATTTGAGATTTTTTCGAAACTAATAAAGGTGTTGCGATATTTTCAAACATAGTTACAACAAGTAAACAATATATTAAAAGGAATACAGCTGAAAATACATTGCCTGCAAAAAATAATCCTATTACCAATGGTACCCATACAATCCATGGGCCTATTAAAGGAATAATACTAACAAACATTGTTATTACAGCAAGAAGAAGTGCGTTATCAAATCCTGCAAAGAAAAATCCGATACCTGCCAGAGTTCCAGTTATAATTCCAATAATAACTCTTCCATAAACCACTGAGAAAGTTACAAGTCCGGATTTATGGATAAACTTATTTGTTGTAACTTTATTGAATGGGAGAATTTCTTTTATTAATTCTATAATTTTCGGGCCATCTCTTAATCCATAGAAAAATATAACTAAAACAACAACCATCTTTAGAGCAAGGGATGGAAGATTAAGCAACAAATTTGTTATTTTATCTAAGGTATTACTAACTGAACTTGATACAAAGTTTGTATACGCTGCTGCAAAATTTGCAGAAACCTGTTGTGATGAAAATAAGGGAGGGAATATTTTTTTCAGGAAACCCAAAGTATCAAATGACTGAATTGTCGAATAGCTTTGAAAAATCTGTTCTATAAGTATAGGTATTGAGAACCATAAGATGGTTATCAAGATCATAATTACAATTAAACATGTTATTGCCGCAGAAATTGTACTATTTTTAACATATTTAAGTATAAACTGATAGATTGGGAAAAAAGTGTAAGCTAAGATAAATCCAAATAAGATAGCAAGAAATAATGGCCTTATAATTAAAAATGTAAAGATTAATAAAATTAGGATAAGAAGGCCAGTAATTATTTGTTTGATGGTTGTTTCACTTAGCATTAATTAAAATACCCTATAATATATATAAAGCTTACCAAAATCTTTATATATTTATTTTGTGGTGTTATAATATGGATACATTTATCAAAAAAATTTTTGAGGGAAAATCAGACAATACAATTCACCTTCAAATGCAAAAGTTTAGCAGGGGAGAGTTTAATAATCGTGCAATGGTTAATGTAACGAAAGTTAAAGATAGATATAATATTGTGACAACTTATGAATATGCAAGCGACTTTGTAAGGGAAATTGCTGAAAAAATGTCTAAAGGACAAACTGTTCAGGTAACTGGAGCCATTATTTCTACAAGAGACTTAAGTGAGATAATTAAATTTAAAGATAAAAAACAGTTTATGGGCATTAAACAGTATATTATTGACGATAAACTTTCAAAAGAGCAAATAATAGATTTGTGTAATAAATTACCGTCTTCATTTTTAGCTCTTTCATTTTCAATAGGAGATACTGAATTAAAAATAAAACCAAAAGCCCCGAAATCTGCTAAACCAAGCAGTTCTGGAGGTAAAGCTGCAAAACCTGATTTTTGTAAAATAAAAACTCCTGATATAAATATTGTAAAGGGAGTTTTATTTGACGTGAATGATTTCAAAAAAGTTGAAATAAATCACAAATTTCTCATAAATGATATAATTATCTCAGAAGGAGAAAAAGATCCTGCAAAGATGAGAGAAATGGCTATAAGAAAAGGAAAAATAATTAGAACTTTGAATGTTGATGGAAAGAATATAGAGAAAGAAATTAACTTCCAAGCTTAAAAAATCTTAAAAATCAGAAATAACTGGTGACGAAAAACCAGCAATAAAAGTAATCTTTTCAAAATATTAAAGAAAGTCTGAAAAAAGAGCAGATTATGCAAAAATAGATTGAAGGAATAACTTTATAAAGCATTTTTTTCTGAATAAAATAGGTGAAAAGATGGTAATCTTTACCAGTTTATTAGACTATGGCAAAACTATCACGACCACGAAGAGGCAGTCTTCAATATTGGCCAAGGAAGAGAGTTAAGGAAATTCTACCTAGTGTGAACTGGACCCAAATAGTTTTAAAAAATAATGATAAAAAATTATTAGGCTTTATTGGATATAAAGTCGGCATGTTAAGTGCTTATGTTAAAGACAATACTTCTGAGTCTATGACTAAAAATAAAAGAGTTGTTGTACCTGTTACAATTATTGAATGTCCTCCTGTTAAAATATTTTCTACAAGATTTTATAAAAATAATAATTTAGTTACAGAAATTTTATCAAGCAATCTTGATAAAGAATTAAAAAGAGTTGTTAAGCTTCCAAAAAATGATGTTAAAAAATTAGAAGATGTTAAACATGAAACTTATGATGACATTCAAATAATTGTTTATTCTATTGTGAAAAAAACTGGGCTGAAAAAGAAACCAGATATGATTGAAGTTGGTCTTGGAGGAAATGTACATGATAAAATAAATTTTGTTAAGGAAAATTTAAATAAGGAAATAAAAATAAGTGATATTTTCTCTCCAATGCAATTAGTTGATGTTAGGGGAGTAACTAAAGGAAAGGGATTGGAGGGAGCTGTTAGAAGACACGGAATTGGATTAAGGTCCCATAAGGCTGAAAAAGGAAGGAGAAGAGCTGGAAGTTTAGGACCTTGGCATCCAGCAAGAGTTACTTTCCGTGTACCTCAAGCAGGACAGTTGGGAATGTTTACAAGAGCAACTTATAATTTGAAAATTATTGGACTTAATAGTATTGAACAGAATAACATAAATCCTTCGGGAGGATTTAAGCACTTTGGAAATATACATACAGATTATTTATTATTAGGTGGAAGTGTTCAAGGTCCTCAAAAAAGAGCATTAATCATTACATTCCCATTAAGGAAAACAAAAAAGCAAGATAAAAAAAATTATGAGTTTATTGAGTTGAGATAAAATGAAAAGAAAAATTAATACTAACCCGTATGATTTTGGACCTAGTTACCTAAGGGAAGCTCAAATATTATATTCAGATAGTCTTAACGATGTAAAAATTACTCTAGAAATGCAAAGAGATTATCTTGAAGCAAGAGATATGGCAGACTCATATGGGGAAGATGTTTCAACTTTACCAAAAAGATTAGGAGAAACTGAAAAAGTTTCTGGTTTATTAGCTGTTGCATATCCAGTTACTACATACTTTGAATCTTTAATAAGACCGGAAGATTTAGTTAGTGATCATTATGAAGAAATGAGAGATAGGATAGCAAGTTAAAAATGAAAGCTGAAATATTATCTATAAATGGAGAAAAAATAAAAGAAATTGAATTGCCTAAAGTATTTTCTGAAAAAATAAGGCAAGATATTGTTCAAAAAGTATTTGAAACTGAGAAAAGGATTCAAGCATACTCTCCAGCTCCAATGGCAGGAAGACAGCATAGTGCGTCAGGTACTATAAGACATATAAGACATAAATGGAGAACGGCTTATGGGAAAGGAATTTCTAGAGTTCCAAGAAAAACTATGTGGAGAAGAGGAACTCAGTTTTATTGGATTGGTGCAGAGATTTCAAGCACTAGAGGAGGAAGAAGAGCTCATGGACCAAAATTAGCTCATTTTAATATTGAAAAAAAGATAAATAAAAAAGAAAAGCAACTTGCATTAAGATCTGCTATTTCTTCTACAATTAATTCAAAAATATTAGCAGACAGATATTCTAGAGTTGATGAAAAAAATGTAAAAAAATTGCCTTTTATAATTGAATCAAAGATAACTTCTATAAAAACAAAAGATTTACTTGTTGGATTGAAAAAAATTCTTGGTAATTTATTTGAAGTTTCAAAAAAAGAAAAAACATTAAGAGCTGGAAAGGGGAAGCTTAGAGGAAGAAAATACAAAAGATCTCAAGGACTTTTGATGGTTACTGGAAATGAAGAAAATTTAAATGTTAAAATTTTCGATGTTAAAAAAGTAAAAGATTTAAGAGTGAGTGATTTATATCCACTTGGGAGAGTTACGGTTTATACTGAAAAGGCAATAAAAGATTTAGAATCTTTTAACAAGGAGAAGAATTAAAATGATGAAAATAAACCATGCTCAAACATGTAAACTATGGGGGACAATTTCCATATGATGAAAAAACCAATATCAACGGAAAAGGCAATTAGACTTATTGAGATAGAGAATACTATATTATTTGAGGTGGATAGTAGAGACAATAAAAAATCTATAAAAAACAATTTTGAAAAAATCTTTAAAGTTAAAGTGGAAAGAGTAAATGTTGTAAATAGAGGAACAAAAAAAATTGCTTATATTAAATTAAATAGATCTAATCCTGCAATTGATGTTGCAACTAGACTTGGAATGATATAATGAAAACTGAACGAAAAAATAATTTTGTAGTTGGAGAAAAAAAGAAAGTAGAACTTTATCCTGGGCATGTTAAATTAGATACTGAATATTTGGGAAGAGATGGAGATAGTGAAGTATTTAAAGTTGTTAATAAGGATGAATATGTTTTAATGAATATTGGTAGATTAACAGTAGAACAAGATGATTTAGTTACTTATAAATCAGGGTCAAAAGAACAGGTTAGAGTCATTTCTGAAAGATTTAGAGCTATCTTTTTACCAAATCTAAATAAATTATTGCAATTAGTATAAAATGGGAAAAACAATTATACAGCAAGCAAGAGGGCATGGAAGCCTTACGTATAGAGTAAGAAGAAAAGCATTTTTACATAGACTTAGATACCTTGACGCTAATATGGGTGGAGAGGGAGAAATTATTAATTTAATTCATTCAACAGGACATTCTGCACCAATAGCTAAAGTAAAATTAGGAAACTTTACTTTTTACAATGCGGCTGCTGATGGTCTATTTATTGGCAAGAAAGTTTTAATTGGGAATATTGGAAATCATGGAGAAAATATTGGAAACATCGTTAAATTAAAAGAAATACCAACGAAAATACCTATTTTTAATATTGAATCTATGCCAAATGATGGTGGCAAATTCATAAAGACTGCAGGATCAAGTGCAGTTATCACAAAAAAAGAGGATGGAAAAGTTTATGTTTTAATGCCTTCAAAGAAGGAGAAGATATTTAATGAAGATTGCAGAGCAACTATTGGAACAATTTCTGGAAGCGGAAGGCACGAAAAACCCATTGTTAAAGCTGGAAAAATGCACTTTATTAGAAAGTCTAGAAATAAATTTTGGCCTAGAACTTCAGCTGTTAAAGTTAATGCTATTGATCATCCATTTGGATCAGGTAGAGGAAAGAACTTAAGTCATGGAATCTTAGGAAAAATCCCTAAGAGAAATGCACCTCCTGGAGCAAAGGTTGGATCAGTAAGAGCTAGAAGAACTGGAAAAAGAAAGGGAGGGAAATAATGGCAGAAGAATTTGAAAACGAAGAAACTGAAATGGAAGAAGAAATATCTGAATCTGATGAAGAAAATGAAGATGATGTAGATGCAACTATTGCTTTACATAAGAAAAAAGAATTCACATATAGAGGAAAACATATTGAAGAGTTAAAAAAACTTGATATTAGAGAATTCGCTAAATTACTTCCTGCAAGAGAGAGAAGAACTATACTTAGAAACTCTGATAATATTGAAAGATTTGTAACAAAATGCAATAAATCTACAGAAAGGGGAAAGAACATCAGAACACATGATAGAAATATAATCATAGTACCTGCAATGATTGGATTAAGTGTTTTTGTTCATAATGGAAAGACATTTGAGCAGGTAAGAATTATCTCTGAAATGATTGGACATAGACTTGGGGAATTTTCTATGACTAGAAGACATGTTAAACACGGAGCTGCAGGAATTGGAGCGACAAGATCAAGTGCTTCAAGATCTGTTAAATAATTAAAATGGCAGACGAACAATTAAATCAAACAAAAATACAGAAACATAAAATGCCTGTTGAAAGGACTAATGTAGCCCATGCTCCTGTTAAAGAAAATAAAAAAGAAGAATCTAAAACAGAACATCAGGATCATTCACATACACATGCAGATGGTAGTGTACATGATCATAAACATGCTGATGGTCATGAAAATAAAACTGGAGAAATCAAGAAAGAAGATGTTAAAGTAGAAACTAAAAAAACTGAAAAGAAAGTAAAGAAACATGAAGCAAGCGTTTATGGAAGAAGTTTAAATGTTTCTTTAAAACAATCTATTGGAATTGGGAGATTTATAAAAAATCTTAAAATTGAAGATGCTATAAAAAATTTAGAAAGAGTTAGTGTTAAGAAAATGGCCGTGCCATTTAAGGGAGAAATGGCCCATAAAAAAGGAAGAATGTTAAATGGAAAAAAGATGATGACTGGAAAATATCCAATTAATGCTTCGAAGGCGTTCATAGTACTTTTGAAAAGTTTATTAGCAAATAGTTCTGCAAATGGCATGGATTTAGATAAAACAAGGATAAGTGAGGTTATTCCAAATAAATCTCCAAAGCAGCACCACAGATTTGGAAGCACCGTATTTAAAAGAACCCATATTTTGATTAAATCAAAAGAAATGAACCTTTTAAAAAAAGGTTCCAAAAAAGATATGAACCAAATTAAACCGGGAGTAAAAACTAAGTAAAATGGAAGAAAGAAAATTTGTAAAGTTTAAGAAAGAAGAATTTGAAATAAAGGAATTTGTAAAGGGATATCTTGGAAAAGGAAAAGTGAGTAAGGTTAATATTGAATATACTCCAATTGGTGAAAAAGTAATTATACTTACAAGTAAGCCCGGATTAATCATTGGAAGAGGTGGAGAAAAAATAGAAAAACTAACCGAGGTTCTTAAAAAGAATTTTCATTTTGAAAATCCACATATTGAAATTCAAGAAATAAAAATTATGAGCCTTGATGCGCAAGCTATTGCGGATGAAATTGCTATAAGTCTTGAAAATTTAGGTCCTGTTAAATTCAAAATGATATCTTATAAACTAATGCAACAGATTATTGATGCTGGAGCTTTAGGAGTTGAAATAAAGCTTGCTGGAAAGCTACCAAGCGCAAGAGCAAAGACTTGGAGATTTAAGAAAGGCTACTTAAAAAAGGTAGGAGATAGTGCTAAAATCGTTGATAAAGCTGCTGCTGTAGCAAGAACAAGACCTGGAACTGTTGGTATTATGGTAAGTATTTTACATCCTGATGCAAAAATACATGATCAAATTGATTTAAATAAAAGGCCTGTTAAAGTTCCTGAAATAGGTGGAAATTGAAATGGTAAAGTTTAAAGAGCTATCGAAACTATCAAAATCAGACATAAATGATAAAATTAATGAGATAAATTTAGAACTTATAAAGGCAAGAGTTAGTGCTGGCAAGGGAGGAAAAGTTAAGATGAGGGAAATGAAAAAAACTCTTGCAAGATTACTTATGCTTAAACATATCAACAAAAAATAATAATGGATATATGTCCAAAATGTGGCTTGCCAAAACAAGCATGTGTATGTGAAGAAATCGCAAAGAGCGAACAGAGAATTCAATTGACAACTGTCAAAAAGAAATTCGGAAAGGTAGTGACTATGGTGTCAGGAATAGAAAAGGGAATTGACATTAAGAAAATAGCCAAGGATCTGAAAGCCGAATTAGGTTGTGGAGGAACTGTGAGAGAGAATGTAATCGAACTCCAGGGAGACCACATAAGAAAATTAAAGCTAGTATTGGTAAGGCTTGGATTTTCCGAAAGCTCAATAAGCTCTTAAGCGAAAAATCGTAACACAAAAAGGAAAGAAAATGGCGAAAAAACAAAATGAAAAGTTTGGGAAAGAAAAAAAAGTAGTTGGAACTGTAAATGATAATGGGAAAGAAAAATATTCTTTAAGGGGGAGAAAATTTGAAGGTTATGTTATTAGAAAATTTGACAAAAGGATAACTATAGAGTTTGAAAGAGTTAATTATATCAAAAAATATGAGAGATATGCTAAATCAAAAACAAAAATTCATGCTAGACTCCCTGAAAATCTTAGAGATAGTGTAAAGATAGGAGATTATGTACAGCTTATGGAATGTAGACCTTTAAGCAAAATAATCCATCATGTTGTTATTAAGAAAATAAGAGATG
>JBBSXX010000015.1:0-2545 GCA_038045565.1 Nanobdellota archaeon | reverse complement strand
CTTGTTGAATTTTTATGATAAGTTTAGAAACTATTGGGAGAGAGGTTGACAGAATATTAGAAAGAAAACATCTTGCTAATGATTTTGAGTTTAAAGATACCTTGAAGACTTTGAGATTGTATAAAGAAAAATATAGGATGAAAGGAAGAGATGATTCAGAGGCTTATTTAGATAGATTAAGTTATAGAATGAGGGAGAATGTAAGGCCCTTTATAGAGAATAGATAATTTTGATTAAATTTATATAACCCTATTTGTTTTATATATTATGAAAGTGGTGTTTTTAGGGGTAGGGGAAGCTTTTGATGAAAATATCCCAAATAATTCTCATTTAATATTATCTAAAACAAAACTTCTTTTGGATTGTGGTTATTCTGCCCCTAATCAATTATGGAAATATAATAAAGATGTTTCTTTTCTTGATGCTGTTTTTATAAGCCATAGACATGCAGATCATTATTTTGGAATTCCGTTATTATTAACAAGAATGTGGGAAGAAGGGAGAACTAAACCCTTGAAGGTAATTTGTTTTAAAGAAGTAAAAGGTTTAATTTTAAATTTACTTGAATATGCTTACAAGGGATTTCCTGATAAATTTCAATTTAAAATAGAATTTATTGAGGTTGATGAGAATAGTAAAATTAAACTAAATGAGTTTAAATTAAGTTTTGCTCCAAATACTCATTCAGCTCCTGATTTAGCTATTAAAGTTGATGATGGGAAAAACAGGGTTTGTTATAGTGGAGATGGTATGTTCACAGATAAATCTGCTAAAATGTATAATGGAAGTGATTTAGTTATTCACGAGTCTTATTTATATGATGAGAAAAAAATAGGGCATGCTTCAATTGTTGATTTAATTCAATTAATAAAAGATAGTGACATTAAATGTATAGCTCTTACCCATTTACAAAGGGATTTTAGAAAAGAAAAATTAAGTTTTGTTAAAAAACAGATTTCTAAGGAAAAAGTGAATATAATTGTTCCAGAACCTTTCCAAGAATATGAGTTTTGAGTTTTCTTTCATAATGCTTAAATACTTCTTTAAAGCTAAAATATTAATGCCCAGTCAATTATGCATTAAATTTTGCTGATTAACTGGAATTCACTAACACTGAATTAAATTACAGTTAAGTTTATAAAATTTCAATTTTATTAGATTGGAATGGATATTAAAATGTTTAAGTTTGTGAAAGGAGGTTAAAAATGGAAAAGAAAGAAATTGAATCTAAAGCTGAAAAAACAGATAAAGTAGAGAAAGCTGATAAGGAAGAAAGCATTTCTATTAGCAAGTCAACTCTTTGGAAAATAGGAACATTTGTATTTCTTGGTCTTTTCATCATTTCTTTGCTTACTAGTGGTTTTGGAGGATTTATCTCTATGACTGGAAGTGGAACTGGAAATGTTGTTGCACCAACACCTAGCGGAAATGTAGATGCAGGAACTGCGGGAAATATCAAAGTAACTATTGAAAAAGATGATCCTGTTTTAGGAGATAAAAATGCACCCATATCAATAGTTGAGTTTTCAGACTTCCAATGTCCTTTCTGTGAAAGAGCATATTCTGGAGCAGTTGCTGAATTCAAAAACAGTGATTACTTTAAGAAAGGTCAAGTAAATCTTGTTTTCAAACACTTCCCATTAAATAGTATTCATCCTCAAGCACAAAAAGCTGCTGAAGCTTCTGTATGTGCTTCAAATCAAGGAAAATTCTGGGAATACCACGATAAACTATTTGAAAATCAACAAGCTTTAGATATTGCAAGTTTGAAGAGTTATGCTTCACAATTAGGTCTTGATACTGGAAAATTCAATAAGTGTTTAGACGGTGGAGAAGCTGCATCAAAAGTAACTAAAGATCTTGCTGCATCAAGTGCTGCAGGAGGTAGAGGAACGCCATATTTTGTTTTTGTAAATAAGAATGGAGAAACTCAAGCTGTTTCAGGAGCAGTACCATATGCTAACTTTGAAGCTGCAATAAAAGCATTACAATAAACCTTTTAGGAAAAGGTTTCCAAAAACGAGATAAGGATTTATTTTATTTTTATTTTTCCTTGTTATTTTTTATTTTTTTAGATATATTTTTGAGGGATTTTTCTTAGTATTTGAATGGTAAGAATAAATCTAATTAATCCAAGAAAATTAAGTGATCAACATTTAATTGCAGAATATAATGATATATTAATGTTATTGGGATATGTAAGAAAAAACCCTGATGCAACTAATATTCCTAATGGATATGTTCTTGGTAAGGGCCATATTAAATTCTTTAAGAATAAACTTAAGTATTTGAGTGAGAGGCATGAATTGATTAGGAAAGAAATGAATAAAAGAGGATTTGAAACCAATAAAATACTTGATCTTAAGGGAATAGATAAAATTCTTGTAAATGATTGGAAACCTAAGAAAGAAGATATTGTTAAAATTAATGAAAGAATTGCCTATAAAATTAATCTAAAACCTAATTTTTATAGATATTGTGGGGAGTATAAAGATAAAGAATTTTTTATTGAGTTACTGAATTAGTTTTATATCCTTTGATTTTA
>JBBSXX010000014.1:0-1324 GCA_038045565.1 Nanobdellota archaeon | reverse complement strand
TTCCAACATATCTTGAATTTCCATTTTAACGTAAACTATCAATATCCCTATCTGAAAAGGGATTTTTTCCCATACCTCCATGTTTATTCATCGTTTCAAATTGCTCTCTTGCATATTTTAATATCTCATTTAAAAATCTACTGCCTTTATCATGATAATCTTGTAAATTATGCCCTTCTCTTTCAGATATTCTACACAATAATTTATCGCATTCATGCATTTTATCTAAATCTTCTATTTTAGCATAATAAGCCCAAGCATGAGATAAAGCATTTCCAGCCGGGATAAACAAATTCCTTTCTAAATAACCCTTTCCTTCTGTTAAATAATCACTTGCTTTTACTTCTAATTTAATCATTTTAGTTTTTATAAATGTAAATACTAATTTAAAAATATATTCATACTCTCTTTAGAAAGCTTTTAAAACGAAAGCTTTTAAAGGGAAGGTTCATAAAGGAAACCGTAGGTGTCTTTTATTATGTACAAGTTAGAATTAGAAAAAGTAATAAGTGAAGTAAAACAGAGAAATGCTAAACAAGTCCTAGTTCAGCTTCCAGATGGTCTAAAGACAAGAGCCCATGAAATAATTGATGCTATAGAATCAAACACAGATGCTAAGGCATTTTTATGGTTATCTAGTTGTTTTGGAGCATGCGACCTGCCTCTAGGTTTAGACATCTTAAAAATAGATTTAATGATCCAGTTCGGTCACAACAGATACTGGAAGACAAAGGAATGGTAAAATGACAATAACTAAAGAAGAATTTGAAAGGGAAATTTCAGAAGATTTTTCTAATTTAGCAAGTTTGGCAGATATGCATAATTCTCTGAGTCCTCCTGGAAAAGAAGTGAAAGGGATATCTGATTGGGAAAGATATCTTGATGTATTTAAATTAATGAATAAAGTAATTGGTAAAATTGAAACTTATGAAAATCATTATAAATCAATTGGTACTGAAATTGAATTTATCAAAGGAAGAGTTGAATATTTTTATTCAATAGTAAGTAAAGATTTGCTGGGAATTTTAGTAAAATCTAAAGTAAAGGTAATTTAGGGGGATTCAAAATGACACAAATAATATTCATTGATGCGAAATGGGAAGGAGAAATAAAGCTAGAGAAAAAGCTGGAAAGCTATTTAGAAAAAAATAAAATAAAATCAGTTGCTCTATTTGCATCGGTTCAATTTTCAGATGTAAATAGTTTCATTAAAGAATTAGAATCTAAAGGAATAAAGGCAAATATAACAAAGGCAAGAAGAACATCTAAGCCAATGCAAATTTTAGGTTGTGATGCTTACCATGACAGTTTTGAAACACCAATT
>JBBSXX010000013.1:0-1670 GCA_038045565.1 Nanobdellota archaeon | reverse complement strand
TTAAAATTCATAAAAAACTAGGACTTTAACTATATTTAATTATTATTATTATTATTATTATTATTATTATTATTATTATTATTAAATGCGCCACCTGGGAATTGAACCCAGTTCACCTCGTATTTGCATATCTTCCCTAATTTTAATTTGAAGGTTAAAGGTTATACACCCTTATTCCTTCGTGAGGGTTAAAGGTTATACACCCTTATTCCTTCGTGAGGGTTGATAAGGGATACTTCCCTTATTTGGCAACGAGGTATTCTACCGGTAAACTAGCAGCGCACTACTATTTTAGTTAATGTGCCGCCATTTAAAAAGTTAATCCAATAAAAAATTTAAACCCTTAAAAATATCATTTTCAAAAAACAAAACATTTTTAACAGATCAAATAGTCCAATAAATAAGGACCCATAAGCTAGCGGTAAACTGGCTCGTTTACACCGAGCATTCCGAGGTTCAACTCCTCGTGGGTCCATTTTAGCATATATTATAAATATTTCACAATAAGATTATAAAAACATATATTTATAAAGGGAATAAATCTCAATAAAATATTACATAAGTACATCTAACGATTTCTTAGGTATTGATAACTGATAGAGACAGAATAACTAAACACATAGGAGGATATAAATTAATATGGGATTTAATAATTTCAACGGACCAAGAAATAATTTTGGACCAAGAGAAATGCATAAAGCTATTTGCAGTAAATGCAAGAAAGAATGTGAAGTACCATTCAAGCCAACTGAAGGTAAACCAGTTTACTGTAAAGAATGTTATGCAGATATGCCAAAACCAAAAAGATTCTAAGAATCTTTTCTGGTATTTTCAATTAATATTTTTTTTTAATTTTTAAAATTTCTATCTGAAAACCTAACTTTTAGGTTCTATTTGTTTACACTGAGCAGTCAGAGATTCAACTCCTTGTGGGTTCATATTGATAAATATTTTAATAGTTCATCTTAATTCTATAATAATGAAAAAATCAAAATTAATATTCCTTCCATTTTCTGTTCTAATTCTTAATATGGTTTGGGAGTTTTCACATTATAAATTATATATAGATTTAACAAATATTCCCTCAATTCCGCATCTAATCATTGCAAGTTTTACTGATTTATTTCTGGTTTTTTTTATATTTTTAATTATATCAATTTTCAGGAGAAACATAAAATGGATTGAAAATACTAAAAGACTCGATTATATTGTCGTAATCATCATAGGAATATTAATTGCAAGTATAATAGAAATTTATTCGTTGTCAAAGGGAAGGTGGGCATATACTACTTTGATGCCAACAATACTTGGAATTGGAATTAGCCCTTTAATGCAGTTATTTACTACCGCAATAATTAGTATCGTGTTATTAGCTTTAATAGATCATTTGTTTATTATATATCACAAAACCCCCATTAGTTATACCACACACTAAAGCTTCAGGAATTAGTAATTCCTGAGAGTGCTCAAGAATTTACATTCTTGACATGTGTGGTTTGTTCGTGGGGTTTTGAGGCCTTAAAAAACTAAATAGTTTTTGAGGCACTAAGAATCTTTGATTCTTTAGGTTTCCAAAAAAATACTCTACATGATTGAACCTCTATCTAAAGATAGAGGATTTTTTTTAGGATTAAAAGCAATCTTAAATAAGCAGTAAAGGGAGGGAGGGG
>JBBSXX010000012.1:0-2544 GCA_038045565.1 Nanobdellota archaeon | reverse complement strand
TTTGCTTTAGCTCCACAATCTCCAAGCATTGTGCAAGCATCATTTAGCTGAGCGGTAAATTGCATTTTTTCACAATTGCAATTTTTTTCACATTCCCATTTTCCACTAGGACATTGTTTTTTATAAGTAACTGTACATGTTTTTGTTCCAGAACTACAACTACCTCCACTTCCCCCACTTCCTATTCCACCACCTAAATAATTTGAAGCTCCAGCAAAATCACCCCCACCTAATGAACTTCCTAACTGACTTGTTAAACTACTTACACCTGAACTTAATGCATTATTATTTGATAAATCACTTCCAGCAGGATATTGTGGAACACATTTGATAAACCAGAATTTTGTATCTACATAAACTACTTTAAGTTTACAGTCCGGATTTGTTGAACATGTAGCAACATTTGTTGAGAAACAATCTTCCCACATATTTGGTCTGCATAATGCTTTTTGATCTGTTAAAGAATTAAATTTATCAACAACACTTCCACCACTATCTTGATTAAATAAATCATTTCTTGCATTAATTTCATTACTAACTTCACTTGAATTAGAAGTGTTAGAATTATTTTCGTCTGGAGAAAGTCCTAAACCACCACCAATTCCTGAAAGTCCAGGAATATTTCCCAATCCAGAAAGACCAGGTATAGAAGATAAATCAGGGATTATTGCACCAAATTGTCCCAATATTTCTTGAGTTTTATCTTGGAATACTCCCCCAATTCCACCCTCTTTAACACAAATTTCTTTTCTATAATCTGCACAAGGTTCTGTTTTTATTTCTCCATTAACACATAACTGTCTGAAATGCCTTGAACCAACAACATCTCTTCCATTTCCTACAATTCCATCATATAAACACCAAGACTCTCCATTCTGTTTTATTTTAAATCCATCTCTACAATTTAAATCTCTACAAACATACTTCCCATCTTTTTTCTTTTTATCAATTCCAGGTCTTAATTGAGCACAAATACTTCCTTCATTATACGCACAATTTCCACATGTTGTTGATTTTATATTATCGGAAGAAGGATTACAACTCTCTTCCTTAGTTAAAACCTGTCCGTTGTTCCAAGATCTTTCTTTATTTGAATCGTAAATATTTTCTCTATTTCCACAAGAATCATACCAATAAATTTCATCTTTCCCATCCACACAACCGGTTATTTTTTGTTTTTCACAAGCAGTATTTAGGTCAGGATTAGAACAAATAAACCCTTCATGAAAATTTCCCCCAATATTTGAATTACAATCCTCTTTAGTTGTAAATTTACAATTATATTTATCTTCTAAACTTAACTCTCCATAAACACAAGCTCCAAAACTTTGACTATTAGATAAACCAATACAAGAAAGCTCATTAGTTATTTCTGGTTTAAATTCTCCTGGAACTCCTAAACTCTGACTTAATTTTAAACATCTCTGATTTGTTACTAATTGTGCCTCAGTCCCCAAAATACAACAACCCAAATTACACTCATTAACATTACAACTAGTATCAGAAAAGAATTTCCCATTTTCTTCAGCTTCACATGTTTGTTGATTACTATTTGGAGAGCATAAACCTTCTTGAATATCAAAACAACAACCTCCAACCCCAGATTCTAATCCTGAAACAGCTGAATTAAAAACATTAGAAAGATCATTAAGATTGTCCAACCCTTGAGCAGAAACACTAGGAACTAAATCAAAAAAGTCAGAAGATTGTTTAATTAAGTTATTTTCAAAATTACCATTAACATTACTATCAATATTAAAATCAGAATAAATAAAAGAAAAACCCATAATTGATACTATAAATATTGTTATCTCTAATAAAGCAATTATCTTATTATCCCTTTCTTTAGTCTCTTTTTTATTTTCCATCTTTCATGTTATTTGTAAATATCCAATATCCTTACCCAATTTTATATTGTTTATTGATGTTTTCATTTTATTTTTTTCATTCTTTAATTTAATTTTAACCATTGTTTTTATTACATATTATTTATTTTCTTTTTATCTCATTTTGGAAACTTTAGATTGTAAAATCTGAAGTATGGGAATTTATTCCCATTAACCTTTTCGTAAAAGGTTTATTGGTAACATATCTAATCTTTTTTATCCATATTTTAGTTTAAACTATTTATTTTCCCTTTAACCTTTTCATTTTTATCCAAGTTTTGTTTTTGTTTGAATTATTTTTATCATTATTTATTATTACCTATTGTTACCAATTATTTTTTATTCTTTCATTTGAGGGTTGATAAGGGATACTTCCCTTATTTTGGTGTTGTTAAAACACAATTTCTAACAGCAAATCTCACAGATTTGCTTGTTGGGAGATCTTTTACATCATATATTTTATTATCATCTCCTGTTTGGAATTTGTCTATTTGAACCCTTTTATTAACCACCATAATTAAAGGATAATCTGAATTACAATATTTTGATTCTTGTCTTAAAATTTCATGAACAACAATAAATATATCATATATTGGGCTTTGAATAATTGAAGTGAATTTTGAAAAACTTTTTGATATATCTGCTTTATTTATTTTAA
>JBBSXX010000011.1:0-2036 GCA_038045565.1 Nanobdellota archaeon | reverse complement strand
ATTTTATTTTGTTACTACTTATTAATTAAACTAAATAGAAAGGTTTATAAACTAGTTTATTATTTAATTTTTATGGAAGTTATAGACTTAAAAGGTAATGGACAAGTGAGAATTGCAGGAATAGAAATGGATGTATCTTATTTAGGTAAAACTATAACTTATACTTTGCCTTTAATTGGACCTAGCTATCATCAAAATGTTATGGGCTCAATAGACAAAGCAAAGTTATTAAGGCCAACAACTGCTCAAACACTTTCTTTAGTTGATTTAGCATTGCAAAATCCAGAAGAAGCAAATTGCCAGGAAGTTTTAACAAGATTTAAGAAAAATTATTTATGGACTTCTACAGAAGGGTTATCTTTTTCAGATGGATATATAGCTTATGATAATACAGATGGCAAGATGCCTCAAACAAGCCAGAAATTGACTAAAATGCTTGATGCTAAAGACCCAAAAGTAAGACTTGTTAAACCTGGATTTAAAACAGGATATTTTCCTATGAATGAATTTTTAAAACATCCAGTTTTAACTGCTCATGTTGGAGAAGAAATGATTCCTGTTGTTGAAAGAGTTGCTAAAAAGTTGAATAGAGATGGAGGTTATATTTTTGCTGTTGATAAATCTGAAAGTGATACAAAAAGATTAACCGCGGTTTATTCCGGCAGGGACGACGATAGGCTTGACCTCGATGGTGACTGTGGTGACACCGACGGGGGTGGTTATGCTTCTGGGGTACGTTCGTAAGTGCCGAAGGCACGCGCGCCAAAAAATAAATAAGTTTATTAATTAATAATTCTAAGATTATTAGTCTTAGCGAGAGGTAAGATGCCTTGAACTAGGGCTACACGTTAATTTACTAGTACATCATTTAGGTTTATTTTAAGTCATGAAATACAGAGGTTTCTTGCGAGGAACTTCAGTGAAGAAATTCCTAAGAATTTCCCAATTGGTAAACTGGCTATATCCTTTCGAGGCTTTATGTCAACAGGAACTCGAACTTGAACTCCAATAACAGGAACTTGTCTAATTCCAGCTCGAATGGTAGAATGGTTCAGCCGGCTAGTTTTTTAATATGGAATATGGTAATCTTTATCATAAAATTTATAATTTAAGCAATTTAATTCTTGCATGGAGAAAAGCAAGAAAAGGAAAAACTAAAAAGTATTATGTAAAAGAATTTGAAAAAGATACTATTAGAAATTTATTTGAATTACAAGAAGAACTAAAAAATGAAACTTATTTTCCTAGACAATTAAAAATATTTATTCTGCGAGATCCAAAGACTCGCAAAATAAGCAAGTCTGATTTTAGAGATAGAATTGTGCATCACGCAATTGTCAATATTTTAGAACCTATTTTTGACAAGTCTTTTTTTCATGATTCATGTGCAAATAGGAAGGGCAAGGGAAATTTATTTGCCTTAAAAAGATTCGAACTATTTAAAAGACAAATTACAAATAATTTAAAGTCTGAAGCTTTTTGCTTGAAAGCAGATATAAAGCATTATTTTGAACAAGTTGACCATGAAATTTTATTAAAAATTATCGGGAAAAGAATTAAGGATGAAAAGATAATTAATCTTATCATTAAAATATTAAAAAATAATACTCAAAACGATTTGGGGGGCGAACAGGTCAAGGAATGCCTTTAGGCAATTTAACTTCCCAATTCTTTGCGAATATCTATTTGAATGAGTTTGATTATTTTATAAAACACAAATTAAAAGCTAAATATTATATAAGGTATGTAGATGATTTTGTTATTTTTTATAATTCAAAAACAAAACTTGAAATCTGGAAAAATGAAATTAACTGGTTTTTGAAAGAAGAATTGAAATTAGAATTAAATCACGATAAATCAAAAATAACTTCTCTTTCTAAAGGAATTGATTTTGTAGGGTTTAGAAATTTTTATTATTTTAAGCTGTTAAGAAAGAGAAATATTAAGAATATGGAAATAAAGATAAAAATGTTTAATGAAAGTTTGATAAGCAAGGACAAATTGTTAGAAAGTTTTCAGGGTTGGCAGGCTTATGC
>JBBSXX010000010.1:8343-16118 GCA_038045565.1 Nanobdellota archaeon | reverse complement strand
AGATAATAGACAAGTTTTAAAATCATTCTTTTTCTTATATTATCATGTTATACATAATCGGACTTGGACTGGATCTTGGAGGAATATCTTTACATGGAAAGAAGATACTGAAAAGTGCTGCTGTTAAAAAAATATATTTGGAAAGTTATACTGTTGAGTTTCCATATACTAAAAAAGAGCTTGAGAAAGAACTGAAAATTAAAACTCTTGATGCTAACAGAGAGTTTGTTGAGAGTGAGGAAATAGTTTCTATTGCTAAGAAAGAAGATGTTGTACTTTTAATTTATGGGGGTCCTTTAATGGCTACAACACACATTGCTTTGATTAATGCCTGTAAAAAGCAGAAAGTTAAATTTAAAATTTTACATTCTTCCAGTATTTTTGATGCTGTTTCAGAGAGTGGATTATCATTTTATAAATTTGGCAAGACAACAAGTCTTCC
The DNA here is from genome assembly GCA_038045565.1 of Nanobdellota archaeon. Taxonomy (GTDB): domain Archaea; phylum Nanobdellota; class Nanobdellia; order Pacearchaeales; family GW2011-AR1; genus JACPLR01. The sequence goes on along the minus strand of JBBSXX010000010.1, from coordinate 15,676 downwards.
ACGCTGGCAGAAAAATTACCATCCAGATAGTTTTATGGAAGTTATTAAAGAAAATCAGTCAATTAATGCTCACACTTTATTGTTAATTGACATAGGACTAGGTTTTAATGAAGCTAGAGAGCAATTAAAAGAATCTGAATTTAAATTCAGTAGGGTTATTGTTGCTTCAAGGCTTGGAATTAAAAGTAAATTCTTTTATGATTTATTGGAGAAAATTCCTCAAGATAAAATAGAGGCTCCTTATTGCATAATTATACCTGCTCATTTAAGTGAGAGCGAGAAAGAGTCTTTGGAAATTGCTGTTTCTTAAAATATATAAAGGTTAAAATTATTTAATATAATGGTAAAATCAACTACAGAACTTCTTTGTGAAATTGATCCTCAATTAAGAGATCCAAATAATAGGGAGCCTAGACTTGGAAGCTGGACTGGAAGTATTGATGCTTATGCTTCTAATATGGCACATTATCTTGCAGAAGAAACTGAAACAGCTTTGTATGAAATTAGAAATGAAAGATTTATTGGATAAACCTTTTAGAAAAAGGTTTCCAAAAACGATGACAAATATAAAATGATTGAACCCTTTGAAAGAACTGAGATTGAAGATTTATTAGATAATGTCATTATGCCTAATCTTAGAGCTGGAGTTCCTGGACCTAAACTAGGAAGCTGGAGAGGAGATATAGATTGTGAAACTGCTTACCTTTCTGCTAGATTAGCTGGAGATACTTCTTATAATTTACTAAGTTAGAAGCTGAAGGGAGTTTTTATTAGTGGTTAAATTATTAAAATATCAACATAAACATTTAAATAATAAAAAAATTACACTTAAATATGGACCATCATTCTGATCATGAGGATTTAATAAAAGAAGCGTATGAATTGTTAAAAGTAATTTTTGAAGAATCTCCTCAAGCGATATATCTTTATTTAGATGATCAGCATAAAATATGTAATGAAAATTTTGCAAATCTATTAGGATATGATTCAAGCAAAGAATGGGGTGAAGTTAAGGAACCTTTTACATCTGCTTTTGTTGATGAAGAAAGTCAAGAAGAACTTGTAAGTTCATTTCAAAATGCTATTAATGATTTAGAAAGTGATTCTTTTGAAGTGGTATGGACAAGAAAGGATAATTCTAAAATTAAAACAAATGTAATATTAGTTCCATTTTCTATTAAGGATCATATTCTTGCCCTCCATTTTATTAGTGAATTAGAGGGTGATGATATTAGTGATTTAGAAGATGAAGAATAATTCACAATACAACAATTCTTAAAAATATATTAAATAACCAATTTTAATGAAAAAATATAAACCAAAACAATTTTGGAAAGTATTTACCTCTGAAAATCATATTGGATATTTTGAAGAAAAAAATGGAATTTATGTTCCAAAACATGTTGGAAAAAGTTCACTTCAATCATGGATTTCACAAAGTGGAAGGGATTTTGAATATGATATTTATACTTGGAAGGGCTGTTTATTTTTAGATGAAACAAGGTATTTCTTTGAATCAAGATATGTAAATCATAGGCCTCTTAAAGGACCATCTATAAGTGATGCTATGAAAAGAGGAGACACTATCTTATTTGATGAACTTCTTTCTATTATCTGGAATAATAAATTTGGAAAGACTAAGTTTAGTCAAAATTTAATGGATATTTTAATTGGTAGAAAACATGGAGGCTTTAGATTTAAGGAAATTTCTTATAGAGGTAAAAGCTTGGAGTAAGATTAATAAACAATAGAAACGAATTTAATTTATATGTATGATTTTAAAACTGTTGAAGAAGAATCTAGAAAGATATGGCAGAAGAATGAAAAGAAAATTGTAAAGGCTATTCATAATGACCCTAAAAAGCCTTTATTTTCATTTTTAGAAGGGCCACCAACTGCAAATGCCCCTCCTGCACTTCATCATTTAGAGGTTCGTACATTTAAAGATATAATATGCAAGTTCAAGTATATGAATGGATTTAGTGTTCCTAGAAAAGGAGGTTGGGACTGTCATGGACTTCCTGTTGAAGTTCAGGTAGAGAAACAATTAGGGTTGAATTCTAAAAAAGATATTGCAGTATATGGTATTGACAAATTTATTAAAAAAGCAAGAGAGAGTGTTTTCTCAAACATTTCTGACTGGGAAAAATCAACAAAGGAGTTAGGTTATTGGATTGACCTTAAAGAGCCTTATGTTACTCTAGATAATAATTATATAGAAAGTGTCTGGTGGAGTCTTAAAGAGATGTATAAAAAAGGATTTTTATATGAGGGCTATAAAGTTGTTCCTTTCTGTCCTAGATGTGGAACACCTTTATCAAGTCATGAAGTTGCGCTTGGATACAAAGATGTTAAAGACGAATCTGTTTATATTGCATTTAAACTTAAGAATAAAACTAATTCATACATATTAGCTTGGACAACAACTGCTTGGACTTTGCCTGGAAATGTTGCTTTAGCTGTTGGCCCTAAAATAAAATATGTTAATGTAAAGCTTCATGATGGAGATAGTTTAATTATTGGAAAAGATAAATTAAATGTTTTGAAAGGAGATTATAAAATTATTGAAGAGTTTGATGGGAAAAAATTAGAAGGTTTAGAATATGAACCTTTGTATGATATAAAAGAGCTTCAAAATAAAAATTCTCATAAAGTAATTCTTGCTGATTTTGTTACAACTGAAGATGGAACAGGAGTTGTTCATACTGCCGTAATGTATGGAGAGGATGACTATAATATTGGACTTGCAAAAAATCTTCCTGCTGTACATACTGTTGGAGAAGATGGAAAATTTTTACCAATTGTAAAACAATTCTATGGAAAATTTGTTAAGTCTGCTGAAAAAGATATAATTGAGGATTTAAGAGCAAGGCATTTGTTGTTCAAGAAAGAAACTATTACTCATTCTTATCCTTTCTGCTGGAGATGCGATTCTCCTTTGTTATATTATGCTATTAATTCCTGGTTTATTAGTGTTAGTAAAGTAAGAGAGAAAATGGTTGAATTGAATAAAGATATAAATTGGTATCCTGATCATATAAAAGATGGAAGATTTGGAAAATGGTTAGGGGGAGCTAAGGATTGGGCTTTATCTAGATCTAAATTTTGGGGAACACCACTTCCAGTCTGGAAAAATATTAAAGATAAAAATGATATTATAATTATAGGAAGTAAAGAGGAACTTGAAAAACTTTCTGGTAAGAAAATAAAAGATCTTCATAAACCAGATATTGATGAGATTGTTATTAAGAAAAATGGAAAAGAATACAGAAGAGTTTCTGATGTAATTGACTGCTGGTATGATTCTGGAAGTGCAAGTTTTGCTCAATTTCATTATCCATTTGAAAATAAAAAGGAATTTGAAAAAAGATTCCCCTATGAATTTATTTCAGAGGCTATTGATCAGACAAGAGGGTGGTTTTACACACTTCATGTTATTTCTACAATTTTATTTGACAAGCCAGCATACAAAAATGTGATATGTGCAGGCCATATTGTTGATGAAAATGGGGAGAAAATGAGTAAATCAAAAGGAAATATAATAAAACCAAATGAAATAATAGAAAAATCAGGCGTTGATGCCGTAAGGCTTCAATTCTGCACTTCTGATCCTGGAAATCAAAAAAGATTTTATTTTGAATTGATGAAAGAATCTGTTATACCATTTTTAACTGTTTTTTATAATTCTCTTTCATATTATAAACAGATAGATAATAAGAAGAATAAAAAGCAGATTGAGGATTTGTGGATCTTGTCAAGGCTGAATTCGGTTATATTAGAATCTACAAAGGAACTTGATAATTATTCTATCGATAATGCATTTAGAATAATATCTGATTTTGTTGTTAATGACTTTTCAAGGAGTTATATTAAAATGACAAGAGAAAGAGAAGATATAAAAGAAATTGTGGGGGAGGTTTTAGAGAAAACTTCTTTATTGATTGCTCCCTTTGCTCCTTACATTTCTGAATTTATCTATAAAGAATTTAGTAAAGATTCTGTTCATTTAAGTTCATGGCCGAAATCTAATGAAAAAGCAATTGATCTTAAGTTGGAAGAAGAGTTTGTGGAGGTGTTAAAAATAATTGAAGCTGGACTTTTTGAAAGAGATAAAATTAAGATTGGACTTAAGTGGCCTCTTGGAAAAGCAATTGTTTATGGCAAGAAAAAAATTTCTAAAGAATCAATTGGAATAATAAACGAACAATTAAATGTAAAAGAAGTTGAATTTATTTTAGGAGAGGAAATAAATATCGCTTATGATCTTAAAATGACTCCAGATCTTGAATCTGAAGGATATGCAAGAAATATTTCAAGATCTGTTCAAGCTCTTAGAAAAAAAATAGGACTGGTTAAGAGTGATAACATAGAACTAGTTGTAATTTTGGATAAAAATTTATTAAATTTAATAAAAAGACAGGAAAGATTTATAAAAGACAGAACCAATTCAATTAAAATAACATTAAGCGATCGGTCCGATAAATTAAGTGGATTTGCCGACGACAAAATAGAAATAAAAAATAATCTTATTAATATATATATTAAAAAGGTTAAATAAATTTGCTATTAACTCTTAGTGAGAGGTGAAAAAATTTATTCATTCTATAGAAACACTATCACGAAAAGATTTAAATAGGGCTTTACATTAAATTGAATATTCAATATTAAAATGGAATTTAGTGATAATTTAAAAAATGATTGTTAAGGATGAATTTTTAAGCAGACTTAGAAAAATTTTTGATTTGAATTTATATGAAGTAAAGGTTTGGACTGGACTTTTATCAAGAGGTGTTAGTACTGCTGGAGAATTAAGTAATATTACTGATGTTCCAAGATCAAGAACTTATGATATCTTAGAAAGTTTAGAAAAAAAAGGTTTTATAATAATGAAACTTGGAAAACCCATCAAGTTTGTTGCATTAAAACCAGAAGAGGTTATTGAGAGGGTTAAAAGAAACTTATTTACAGAAGCTAAAGAAAAACAAAAGAGGCTTGAAGAATTAAAAAGTGATGATGTTTTAAAAGAGCTGAGTACTTTGTTCACTCAAGGTGTTAAATTTGTTGAACCTAGTGATTTATCTGGAAGTTTAAGAGGAAGAACTAATCTTTACAATCATTTAGACATGCTTATTGCTGGTGCTGAAAAATCAGTTACTATTGTAACAACAGCAGATGGATTAAACAGGAAATTAGAAGCATTAATGCCTTCTATTGATAAAGCAAGAAGAAGAGGAGTTAGAATGAGAGTTGCTGCTCCTGTAAATGAAACTAATGAAAAGTTTGCTAAGGAAATGGCTAGGGTTTCTGAGGTAAGAGGATTAAAAGGATTAAATGCAAGATTTGCAATTATTGATGGTGAACAGATAATGTTTATGCTTCTTGATGATCAAAATGTACATCCAAGTTATGACGTTGGTGTTTGGATTAACACCCCGTATTTTGCAAGAGCTTTAGAACAAATGTTTGAATTAGCCTGGAAAGAAATGAAGCCTGTTAAAGCTGCAAGAAAGTAAAAAGAACCTATGGTTCTTCTTACGACATCTCCTTTTATTTACCTTATCAAGCTCTCCTTTTATGATTCTATAATAATCTTTAAAAATAATATTTTCTATTATTAAATTATATAAGGGGTTGAAATGAGTGAAGAAATTTCTGGGCATTATGATTATATTGTTACAATATGGGATAGAGTAATTACTGGAAGGGATTTATCTCCTCCAGAACCTTTAATCTTTGAAAAAGATATTAGAGCAATTAAAAGACCATACCAACTTGAGGTAGATTCTGAGGATTAATAAAATATAAAAGAAAAGAAAGAGAAAAAAACAAAAAATTAAAATTTAATTTTTTGCTAAACTGAAGACATTCTTTATAGCCACAATAACTGTAGCTGGTACGAATATCGCGAGTAATGCATCAAGGATTGATCCTACATAAGGAACATCTGCCATTACATTACTTCCTAAAGCACTTGCAATGATTAAAACCACGCCAGACATTAGGAAAGGCATTACTTCTTTGTCAGCAATGTTAAGCAATCCCACAATTATACCAATAATCACAAGGATAATTGCCCAAGTTCCCGATACAGGACCTAAAGCACCAAGGATTACAGCTAGGATTACTCCAATAAGGAAAGCCCATCTTCCTACTAAGTCCATACTTTTTGCTTTTGCCATTTTCAACCTCCTTTTATTTTTATTAGTATTTTTTATTATATAGGTAATATGATTATATCTTTTCCTGGTTTTATATATTTTATTTAATTATCTTTGATGTTTAACATTTATATTGTTTTTATCTTTTCATTTAATTTTTAATTTATTGTTATATAATCATATCCTTATTTTATTTATATTGGTTTAATATTATTTTAATTGAAAATATATTATAATTCCCAATCTTTACATTGTTTTTGTTTTTTCGTGTAATTTTTAATTTAATTTTTATTAATTTATTTATTTTTAACTTAAATAATCAATAATTGCTAAAATAAGACCTAAGACTGTTGTTATAATAACAATCCATCCTGCAAAAAGTGCAAGACCTTTCCCTCCAAGCCATCTTGGAAGACTTAAAGTTCCCTCAATCATTGCAAGAGCCACTGAAAGTGATACAATAATTCCCGTTATCCAAGCCACAAAATTCAAAATAATGTGGATAATTGGCGATTTTTTTGCCATTTTCACACTCTTTTTAAGATAATATAAATAATATTTTATAGTATATAAAGGTATTCCTGAATAAAGACAACCAATGGTTCTTCTTATGACATCTCCTTAACTTTTTATGAACTCTCCCCAAAATTATCAAACTTTCCTTAACTGATTATGACATCTACTTTAATATTTTATTAAATTTTTTGAAAATAGTTTACATAGAAATAAATAATTAGGAAATAAATTAAATTCCTTGATATTTTTTTAATGGATCAAGTTCAGATTGAATTTTTTCTTCTAACATTTTAATATTTGCTTCTCTTTCAATACCTCCAACATTCATTAAATATACTTCAACTGCTAAATCTTTCTGAGCTGTTAACCAATTCACAACAGGACCACTTGAAGGATTTTTTTCATATAATCTTCTTGCTTTTGCAGCAATTAATTCATGAGTAAATTTCAAGACTTTTTTATCTTCCTTAGAAATCATTCCCCCCATTCTTCTATCAAGAAATCTTAAATAATTTGATCGTAATATGTCCTCTGCTTCACTCCAATTATCTTCATTTGTTATTTCAGGATCGTGATTTGCATAGCTTACTTCTTCTGCTATACCTCTGATTAATCCTTCCATATCTTCTTTATAATCAAATTCCATATTTTAGCTAGAA
>JBBSXX010000010.1:4825-8243 GCA_038045565.1 Nanobdellota archaeon | reverse complement strand
ACTTCAATTCCCAACAAATAAAGAGAATTTCTTATTGTGTTTCTGAAAGCTTCTACGAGTTTTAATCTGAAAACTTCATCCTCTGAATCAATTACCCTGTTTTTCTGATAGAATTCGTTAAATGTCTGAGAAAGTTGAAAAGAATAATTTGCAATTATGCTTGGGTTTAAATTATTTGAGGCATCTTCTAAAATAACGGGGAATTCATTTATTTTTTTAATTAAAGCAATTTCTGTTGGGTTTAATTTAGGAATTTCATATTTAGTGGATTTTTTGCTTTTTGATTTTCTTAAAATACTTGATGCTCTTGCGTAACTGTATTGGAGATAAGGTCCTGAATCTCCTTCGAAATTCAAACTGTTTTCCCATGAGAAAATTATATTTTTATCATTATCATTTTTTAACATAGCATATTTTATTGCAGCTAAAGCAATTTTTTTAGGATCTCCTTTTGTTTTTCTTGCCTTCACCTCTGATTCTGCATGTTTTATTGTTTCCCTATAAAAATCTTCTAATAAAACTAATTCTCCTCTTCTTGTTGACATTTTTACATTTCCTTTTCCTGTTTGGAGGAGGACAAATGAGTAATGGACTACTTCTGGAAATGAATATCCTAAAAGTTTTAATGATTCTGCTATTTCCTCAAAATATAATTTTTGATCTTCTCCAAGAACTATAATATTTCTGCTTTTAGTTGAGTTTTTTACTTTGTCGAGTTTATCTATTGTATAAGCAATATCCCTCAAACCATAAAGTCCTGTTCCATTACTCCTTGCTAAAACAAACATTGGAGCTTTCATTTTTCTTATTAATGGCGTATGAGATAGATCTAAAACCATTCTTCCTTCTTTATCTTTAAACAACTTGCCTGTTTTTTCAAACTTTTTTAAAAGATCTTCTGATGGCTTTCCAATATACTTAGATTCATAATCAAAAAAATCAAATTTTATATTAAATTTATCAAATATCTCTTTTTGCCCTTCAACACATATACTTACAATTTCGTTAAATAATTTTACTGTATTTTTGTCTTTTGCTTCAAACTGTTCAAGAAGTTTGAATATCTTTTTTTCTAGTTCTGGATTTTTTTCAAGATTTTTTGTTATTTCTATATAATTATTTAACATATCTGAGAATTTATCTCCTTTTTTATATATCAAAGCTAACATTGCAATCTGCTTGCTTACATCATTAACATAATAATGAATTTCTACTTTATTTCCTAGGAATTTTAATATTCTAACAATTGAGTCTCCTATTATTGAGTTTCTTGAACGACCGACATGGGGAGAAGCATTTGGATTTATACTTGTATGTTCTATGAGAATTTTTTTAGCCTGTTTTTGTTTTCCATAATCTTCATTTAAGGCTTTTGATAAAACTTCCTTAACTAAGATATTTTTATCAATAAAGAAATTTATGTAAGGGCCTTTGTTTTCAATTTTATCAATCCCATTCAACTTTTTCTTAGATAAAGTTCTTGAAACTTCCAAAGCAATTTCAACTGGATTTTTTTTTAGAGTTTTTGATAAGATAAAACATGGAAATGCAAAATCTCCCATTTCCTGGTTTGGAGGTATCTCTATTATAGCTTCAATTTCTTCTTTTTTTAGCTTAAGCTCTTTTGATAGCAAATTGATAATTGTCTCTTTCATAATTTTATAAGAAAAATATAATTAATAAATCTATTCTATTAACCTTTAAACTTAAGGGGTAATGTAACTACAATATTATATTTATTAGTTTAATTGGTAATGAAATAATTTAAATCAAGCTCTTAGGGCTTCCAGAAAATTATGTAATTATCCCCCAATATTTAAATTTATGATTAAACAAATTCCATTTAGTATTGTTACCTATAATTTTAATCAAACAGAATATTTTACCCACATTATTTATTTAGCAACTACTTTATCTCCACAACTTCCACAGAAAGCATCTCCTGCATTAACAACATTATAACATTTCATACAAATACTTGCCTTTGCTTTTTCTTCGAACTTTGTTCCACATGATGGACAGAATTTTAAGCCGGGGTCTAATTCCTTTTTACAATCATCATTTGAACAAAATTTAGGCTCTCTTTTCTCAAGAATTGCTTTATACCCTGGCCTATTTGAAACTAGCTTTGAAAAAGCATCTTCAATAGTCCCTTCTTCTTGATATTTCCTTAAATCAACATTTGAACCCATGCGAAGACAACCTACGGTTTTACTACACTATATTCCCTTTGTTTAGATTAATTAACAACATTTTTCGGCACTCTTTTTAATTTATAATATTTATAATAATTAATGAAAGAACTAGTTTTTAAATTTTATTAAAGTGATAAAAGAAAGTTATTATGTAATATTGGCTCTTCATCTTCTGGTGCTCTGTGTTGGTCTATATATTCCAAATAGCTTTCAAAACATTGTCTTGAGCAATAACCCCCATACATTATCCTTGAATTTTTTGGATCTATAAAATAATAAAGTAAATTAGTATCTAACTGACATGTTGCGCATAAATCTGGAGTTTTTTCAAAATTTGTAATTGAATCTCCTTCTCTTTTTTGTCTTACTACTTCATAAGTTCTTTGAGTAAGATCTAAAATCCCATTCTCGGCTTCATTAAGAGATTTTCTATCACGATATTCATCTAAAGAAGTTATTTTAGAATGTCTCATGCTTAACGCTGGAGGTTTTATTTTTATCTTATTCAAATCAAAACTTCGCCTGAAAGTTGTTACATTCCCGGGCAAATTGCCTGCATGGGTTTCTGTTTTCATGTTAACCCTCAATCTAGATTAAAGGGTATTTTTAAAAAACAAAAGAGATTTATATATGTTATCATTATACTTGAGATGACTGAAAAATGTTTTTTGTGTGGAGATAAGATTGGGGAGAGTTTTCTTGGGAAGCTAAATGGGACTATAATTAGTGTTTCAAAAAATACTGCAACTGGAAAAGAATATATATGTTCTGACTGTCAAAAAAAATATAAAGACAATTTGAAAGAAGTTGTTGAAAAAGAAAAATAACTAAAGATAAAATGACAAATATAATAAGAAAGGAGCCGGAAATTACACCTAGTTTAGTTTCAAGTGATCAGGATAGATTTGAAGGTACCTTAAAATATTTAGATAATATTGGATTTGATAGTTATATATCTCATTTTATAGAGTTATATTTTCAAGGACTTTGTCAGAGAGTAAATACTGGATTATCTTATTTTCATGATTCTAAAACAAGATTAGAATATGAATTAGCTTGGGATTAGGTTTCTAATCCATATTTGAAATTAAGTCATTTGCTCTTCTTGTAACTTCTTTAAGAATCTCATCATCTCTTTTATTTGGAGATTGATTTTTATGTTTCAAAGCTTCGCTTGCACCAACAATCAAAGCCAGCTTTAATTTATCTATATCCTTAGCCAT
>JBBSXX010000010.1:0-4725 GCA_038045565.1 Nanobdellota archaeon | reverse complement strand
AATTTATATATCTTAAAAACAGCCCATATGTATGAAGATTGATGGTGACATGGCTGAACTTCTTGGAATTCATATTGGTGATGGTTGTATAAGTTGTACTAAAAGGTACAAAGAATATTATTTAGGTGGAGACCTAACAGAAGAAAGGGAATATCATGATAAGTGGGTTGCTCCTCTTTTTAATAAAAAGGTTATGATTCCTTTATATGGAAAAACTGTGAATTACAAAGAGCATCCGAAAGTAGGCATATATGGTTTTCATATATTTAATGAAAAAATTGTGAAATTTTATGAAGATCTTGGAATTAAATCTGGAAGCAAAATAAATATTGGAATTCCTGAATATATTATGAAAGATAAAAACTTGTCTAAAAGATTCTTAAGAGGTTTATTTGATACTGATGGTAATATTTATTTTAATAAAAATAGATCTGCTAAAAACCCAATAAATAATAAGCCAATAATTAGTTTGGGAACTGTATCCAAAAATCTTTCTGACCAAGTATTTGATTTGCTAACTAAATTGGGATATAATCCTGGAAGGAGAAAGCCATATAAAGGAAAAAGAGATAAAAATTTTGTTCATAGAATAACAATTCATAGAGTAAATGATATTAGAAAGTTTATTGATGAAATTGGTTTTAAAAATACAAAACATTTGACAAAATGGGATGTTTTTAAAAAATTAAGTTATTGTATTCCCCATACTACTTTAAATCAGAGATATGAAATATTAAGAAAAGTTTTATAAGTCATCAAAAACATTCATTTTCATAAGCGGGGGTTTCAGAGTGGTCAAATGAGCGGGACTTAAGATCCCGTGGCTTAGTGCCTTCGTAGGTTCGAATCCTATCTCCCGCATAAGGGAAGTATCCCTTATCAACCCTCAGTTAACACAAAATCAACCCTCAATTCATAAGAATATGAAGAGGCTTATCTACCCTCAGTTAACACAAAATCAACTCTCCTTTAACTTATATTTAAACATCCAATAGAAATTTTTTATAAGGGAAGATTTTACAATTAAATCATTTTAATTTTAATACAAGTAATTTGTTTAGTGTTGTTACCCATGATTTTATCCTTAAATTCTTTCAAACATTTTATAAACAATATTATTTTCTTATTAAAATAAAAGATGGTGTCAAATATTGCAAATAGCGTGTCTAATGGGTTGAATCTTGCATTAACATCATTTAAAGAAGTTATTCCAAATGCTCTTCATCCTTATTTTAACTTAGCTTTTTTCATAGTTGCTATAACTCTTTATTGTTTATTTGTATGGAAATTCAATAAATTTCTTTCAAGAAGAGACATAATTGGACTTAATCTTCATAAGTATAATAAGGTAGAACATCCTTTATTAAATAAAACTCTCGCCTTAGTATTATTCTTACTTGAGTATATGGTTATTCTGCCTATACTTGTATTTTTCTGGTTTTTAATAATAGGATTAATGATCCTTCTGCTTGCAAAAGATTTTAAAGTTGACCAGATCGCAATTATGTCAGCCTGCATAGTTGGAGTTATAAGAATCATTTCATACTACAATCAGCAGCTGTCAGAAGATATTGGAAAACAGTTTCCTTTAGCATTATTGGTTATATTACTTACCTCAACTAGCTTTTTTGATATTAAGATAACTATTGAGAAAATAGCTTCTATTCCGGCGTTTTTCAATAGTATTGCAATATATTTGCTTTTTATTATTCTTATAGAGTTTATTATGAGAATAATTTACATATTTAGGAATATTAATAAAATAGACAGATAGTGCTACTTTTTAGTTTCGCAATTTAATATGATTTTAAAAGTGAAAAAACCTGGAAAAAATAAATAGTTCATTTTCGCGTCGTAAATCCTGTTCATTCACTTCAAGTGATAACAAAAAACTATTTTCTCGACGATAAAAATGCTTTTAAAGTGATAGTATATTGTCTAGTTATCTAAAAATGGTTTTTCAAAGAATTAGAGGGTTAAAAGAGGACCTAAAAAGGGCAGTCTTACAGTTGTCTAGTAATCATAGTTATGCAGAATCTAAAGTGTATAACACAAATCATATTATATTGGTTGAAAGGAGGTTAATTTAATTCACAATGAAAAAACTATTGGGTGTATTTTTAATGGCTATGATGCTATTATCTGTTATGCCTATGGTTCTTGCAACTAGTGTAGGTACTGGTGTTGGTGTTGATGTTCAAACTGAGGATTTCCCTCCACAAATTTGGATGTGCGACTCTAGAATAGTTTTCGATGACCAAACTGAACCTGGGAGATATAGACCTGGTCCAGAAGTAATCGACCCTTCTTCATACACAATATTTGGTAAGCCTCTTGACGAAAGAATAAACAATTATGCTTTCGAGGGTGAACAAATAGTATGGAATGTTCTTGTTTTCGACAAGAATGGAGTTGAGAAAATCGAAGATGTATTCGCTACAATCGGAGACTCACAAGGTGCTGGAAACGACATTGAAGTAAATTGTATCCTTGATCAGGTTGTAAATGATCAGACAAGGATACCAGAAAGTTGTAATGCTAGAATTCTTGAAGAAGAATTGACAAGCTTTACAGATAATGTAGCAGCTTTCTATACATGTATCTTAACTGTTGAAACACCTCTATCAATGTATGGAGAATACTGGATAACTGTTGAGGCAACAGACCTTGACGGATTATCTGGAACAATGGATGAGAACGAATATTGGTTCTTAAATCCAGTTGTAGCTCTTAGTGTTGATGGAGATCTTACATTTGAAGATGTAAGACCTGGAACAAGTGCTTACTCTGACACAATCTTAGTTGGTAACGACGCTGACGATGGTTCAGGAGTTATGCTTGATATGTTTATATCAGGTACTGACTTTTACGATTCATCATCAAGTGGAGCAAAGTGTCCAGTCTCAAATCAATTAGAATTGAGAAATTTCAGATATTTTGCAACTAACGGCGCTTACTCAACATCAGGAGATGACGAGAATGGAGTAAGAGGACAAGGTCCAATAGACGACAGAGATAGAGATGCTGAAGGTTATGTCAATATTGGTTATGGTATTGGATTTAACGATCCTACACCATTCTATGACGGATTTGAAATCCTTCAAGACCAACAAGTATCAGGAATATATTACGCTGCTAACTTATTAGCACCAGGTGCTGAAATGGCAGTAACATTCAGACTAGATTTGCCAGAACCATGTAACGGTGACTTCGATACTGGAAGTATATACTTCTGGGGAGAAGCTATCTAAAAAGGAAATTTGATTTTTTATTTTTTTATTTTTCTTCCTTTTTTTATATTTAATAGATAACAGCGAAGGAAACCAAAAGGTTTCCTACCGCACTACTTTCCTTAAATGGAAAAAATAACTAATCATAAATAAAATAACTCAAATTGAGTAATATCAAAAAACAACTCAAAAAAGAATGATAATATTTAAATACAAACCAAAAATAAAGAGCTTATCAAAATGAAAAAAGGGAATAACCAAAAAAGGGAAATGAAAAAATCTTTGATGATTTTAAGTTTAACTTTAGTTTTATCTTCAGTTTTAATTATAGTTCTTTCAAGTTTTGCAAGTGCTGACTTTTGGCAGTGTTTTGCAGATGGTGAAAGAGTTGACTTTTGTGGAAGTGTTCCTGATAGAACAGCTCCAAGTGATAATTATAGATTGTGTATGAGTACATTTAACAGTATTTTGGGATGTTATGTTCCTGGAAACTGGAATGTATGTAATACCTTAGCTCCAACATGTGGTTTAAGTGGTGGAAATTCCTCAAATCTTGATATTACTCCTCCCGTAATCACACTAATAAATCCAGTGAATAATACCCTTTACAATGCTAGAACTGTTCCGTTTAAATTTGAATTAAATGAAAGAAGTGATGTTTATTATTTGGATTTAATAAATGGAAGAGGAAGATGGTCAAGAATATGTTCAAATTGCATGTCATATGATAGAGCAAGAAGTTTCAAGGATGGAATTAATGTATTAAGAATAAAAGCTATTGATGATGCTGACAATGAAGGATTCTTTGATGTAACTTTCTTTGTTGATTCTATCAAACCTAGAATCTCATCAACATCTCCAAGAAGTGGATTTGCAAATGGAATGTTTAATGTTTTATACGCTGAATTAAATTTAGATAAAGTAAATTTAACTTATGGTAATGATGCTGTTGGATTTAATACAGTTAATCTAGCTGGATGTTTATCTGGAGCAAAGGTAAGCTGCAACACAACTGTTAATCTTAATAGTTATAACGGACAGGAAATAAGCTATTGGTTTAGTGTTAAAGATGATGCTGGAAGTGTTGTTAACTCAAGGATTGTAAGCAGATTAAAGGTTGATACAGTTGCTCCTGTAATAACTTCATTGAATTATACAATTGACAGAACTAATGTTGAATTTATGATGAATATAACTGAAGACAATCTTGATGTTGTGCAATATATGGATATGTCTGAAAGCAGACCTAGATTTAGAAGTATGTGTACAAGATTAGTAAATGGTGCTTGTGTAAAAAGAATATCATTAAGAATAGGGCATCATGATCTTTTAATTGAAGTATTAGATGATGCTGGAAGCAAGACTTCAAGGAATGTAGGTGTTGATATTATTTAACTTTTAACTTTAATTATCAAAATAAAGATGTGTAAAAATAAACCCACTAAAGTTCGAAAGAACTTGGTGCCAAAGAATCTAACGATTCTTCTGGTTTTAG
>JBBSXX010000009.1:0-6656 GCA_038045565.1 Nanobdellota archaeon | reverse complement strand
TATCCCTGTGCCAAGAGCACAAGGTATTACGGAAGAATAAAACCTCCTCTGGAAAAATTAATTGTTTAAAACTTTCTGTCATAATTACCTATAAAATACAACTCCACATAAAGCCATGGAATAAAAATAAGAATTAAATTAATTGCTGAGCTCTCTAGCCATAAAATAATCAATTTCTACTTCAATTGTTAAAGGCATAACCCTTTGATCATAAAATGATGCAATAAATTCTGGATCAATTCCATATCTTTCTCCTTTTACCCTTACTCTTTCTAAATTATCTCTTTCAACTTTAAGATTTCTAAGTTTTGTTCTAATATTCTCTCTATCTCCAGCAATAATAAATTTTGAATATCCCTCTGGATCTTCTCTAAATTTTGCTTCAGCAACTTGTTCACCCATATGCACTCTTCTAGAAATTGCCTGCATGCAATGAATATCAACTACTGCAGCAGACCCATATTTATTATCATCACCTTCTTCACAAATTAGAGGAAGAACTTCCAAATAAATTTTTTTTATTTTATCATTAACATTAACTTTTCTTGAAATACCTAAATCATCGATTCTTCTTCGCGCTAAAGCTTCACCATCTATTGGATAAAATGGATGTTCTTCCTGATCTAAATATCTTCCAGCACGTGCATGTAATTTTTCAGTGCCTTCAAAAAGATAATCTAAAAAGCTTCCATCAAACCCTGGAATTTCAACGCCCCCAGGAACATAAATTACCTTATTAGTTTTAAATTGAGCTCTCTCAAAAAGATGTAAAATTATAGTATCCTCCAATCTAACTAAATCCTTTCTTACTTTACTTAAATCAAATTCTTTTGTCATTTTACTCTTCAAATATTGATCTTATTGGTGTTTTAAGTATAAATTTGTCAATTCTTTTCCTTGCTTCTTCTCTCTTCTCTTGA
This sequence comes from Nanobdellota archaeon, assembly GCA_038045565.1. Classification (GTDB taxonomy): domain Archaea; phylum Nanobdellota; class Nanobdellia; order Pacearchaeales; family GW2011-AR1; genus JACPLR01. Next base: position 5,736 of record JBBSXX010000009.1, on the reverse strand, counting down.
TGATCTCTTAAATAATTTTTAACCATTTCTATTGTTTCTCGTTTATCATCCCCACAAAGAAGTTTTCCAGAAGAACATCTCTCAGAAACATGCCTATCATTTTCAAAATGCCACTCCCTTAAACATCCAACAGGGCATATTTCAGGAATACCTCCATGTGCAATCTGAAAGTCTCTTAAAGTAACTCCCCCAGTATAAGAAGCCTTTATTGTTTTTTCTGCTTTTTCAGGAGAATCAGTTAAAAAAACTGCAGATCCTGGTCTACTTGCAGACATCTTTCCTTTTCCATCCATTCCAAATAAAAACTTCATAACAAGTTCAGATGGAGGAATAAATCCTTTTTTTTCAGCCATATCTCTAGCAAGCAAAATATAAGGATGTTGATCAATACCAACGGGAACTATAGTTGGTTTAGGTCCTCCAAACTCAGGATATTGTGGAAGTAAAATCTGAGCTACTTGAACTGCAGCTCTATAAAATAATGTCCCAGGATTTCTGTCAATCTCATCATCCTCTTTATCCAGTCCAAAAACCTTAAACACTTTATTCAAAGTAACATATTTTGAAAGATCCATAGCAACATTATAGATATCTGCATAATCTGAATCTACAAAGATTTTTGTTTTATTTGAATCAAAACCCATTGCAATAATACTAGGAATAACATCATCGTAAGCAATTCTTCTTGATTCTGCTAAACTCTTAGATTTTCCAACAACATAACTTTCATCATTAGTTAATGGAATAAAAACATCTGCTCCCTGCTGCTGCATCCATAATAATTCATCAAAAATAACTTTATGTCCAAAATGTAATGGTCCTGAAGGATTTAATCCTGAAACAACAGCCCATGGTTTTCCTTCAGAAATTGCTCCTGCAATTCCTTCTAAATCCATATGCGCAAATGTAACTCCCCTCTTCATATTAAGGCTTGGATTTGGACAGTAAGCAAGAAATCTCTCCATAGGTTTAAGTCCAGAATCTTGTATTTTACCCAAATAATATTTCTGTTCCTTAACTCTTAAATCACATTTTAATCTATAGTCAACTTCTGACATTTCTCTATATTTTTGATTTGGCTCTTGTTCAGACATTTTAAAATTTTGATAAAATATTTTTATTTAATTCTTCAGCAACTCTTTCTTTCAATTCAGCTTGAGAAATTTTTCCAGTATAAAATTCTCTGTAAAGAGAAGAAGGAGAATCATCATTGTTGAGTCTTTTAGTAGCCATTTCAGATATAACTGCAACATCTAAAACAGGATTTGGAAGTTCTGGATTGATCGAGATAAATGAACTATTAATTAAAGATCTAGCTTCTTCACAAGTTGTTCTACCAACTAAAATTCTATGTTTATGTAATCCTTTGCTCCCTGCTTTGTATGCAGTAATACCATGACCTTCAATTCCTTCATGAGCAAAAAAATAAGCCCAGTCTTTTCCTAATGGAAATGTTGGATTTAAGAAAACAGACATGAGTGGATTTTTTCCTTCTCTTTCTGCAATATTTCTCGCAATACCATCATACAAATCTTCTCTAGGCGGCCCAACTTTAATATCCAAATCCATAATTGTAGTAATTTCATCAAAAGAATATGCAAACTTTTTCTTTCTTTCAATTTCAATTTTAGATTCAGGTACACTTCGTTCAACCATCTTCATCAATTGATTATCAGCCATGCAAATTTCACTAACTCTTTTCAATTCTGCCTGAAACTCATCAGTATGAAGATAATCACTCATTTTTAAAACTCTCAAACTTAAACCATAAACATCCGAAGTTTTCTGTACAAAATCAGCTCTCTCTTCTCCAAGAGCTAAATAATGTCTTTCCAATTTTCTATCAACATTTCTGCATGCAGCAACATCTGCAACAAGGACAACAGGATCTACTTCAAATCCGAAATCTTTTAAAGCTCTTCCAATATTAGCAACAACAAAATAATATTTCATACTATCAATAGTATTTCCATGAGAATCATATGTTTCTCCATAAAAAACTTTTAGAGGTCTTTGAACTCCAGATGCTCTTCTAACAACCTCATCTACATTGGGAGTTTGTGTAACAAGCCCCTCTTGAGATAAAATTTCATTAAGATTCATTTTAATCAGTTAAAACCTCTCTTACATAAATAGCATAATCATCCATCAGTTTTTGTTTAAACTTATCACTTCCTTTCTTAACATCATAGGAAAAATCCAGTGTTTCAAAAAAATTCATTCCATTAAGTCTTGCTTTTGCTACATTAACTATAAATGCCAAATCCATTAAAGCTCTCATGTCTTTGGTTTCAGAAATTAATCTTTCTGTTTTTTCTAAACTATCATTAACCGGATCGATTCTAAACTCTCCAAGACCCTTACTTCCAATTTTATATGGAAGAACTCCAAATGCTTCAATCTCTCCTCTTAGTTCAGGAGATAAATTGGGATTTCCAAAAGGATAACAATTAGTTAAATGGATTGCAGAATATTTTCTGAATTCAATAAAATCTGCAAATTCTCTTGCTGGTTCATCATAAAATTTTTCGTATGATGGTCCTACTTTTATATTAGCTCCAGATGATTGAATAGTAGCTAACTCTTCCAAAGGATAATCGACTGCTTTTGGATTTCCTCTTCTATCTTTAGGAACAGCATTTAAAACCATAGCTCTAAAAGTTTTGTCATCTCTTGCCATTTTTTTAAGTCTGTCCAAGTTAGTTTTATAATCTTCTTCTTCAGTCAACTCAGAAGACAAAACGACTCCAATATTACCCTTATACGTTGTATTTAATCTTTCAAGATAATCTCTTCTTGATTCTGCCTGTTTTCTAACAACTTCTGCTTCACTCTCTTGATTAATATCACGTATGAAATGATCTGCTAAAATCCAAACAGAATCTGATCTAACTCCTTTTTCATTTAAAGAATCTTGTAATGCCATAACATAAAAGGCATATTTCATCATATCTAAAGGCTGACCATTATCAAAAGTCTGTCCCATCATAATTCGTGCAGAATTTCTTAAAGAAATAATTTCATCTATAGTTAATACACATTTTACAATTCTTCCGTCAGATAATAATTTATTTAACATTTCAAAAAAAATCAGGCTAAAATTTTATCTCTCATAGAACTCACTATATGAAACCATCTTGGTCCGGCCATCTTTTTTTCTTCAACAACAGCATTAGAAGGAACTTTCCAAAATTCTAGTTCTATTGGCCTATCATCTTCTGCCCATGCTCCAGGATCTTTATAATCTGCTCTTGCTAAAGCATAATCTAAAACTCTTTGTCTTCTCTGCTGATGATTTCTTAAAGCTTCTGGTAAAACATCTCTAACCAAAGCAACATTGTCTTGTGAATGTTCATTACATTTCTCTATAAGATAATTATCAATAGCAAGTAAAGCCTCACTTTCATTTAAATTACCTAATGAAGTTTTAGTTTGTTCTGGAATTCTTTCATTAAGTTCTACAAAATCAACTAAGCTATGCATATTAAAATCTTCTATATACCTAACCATGTCCAGTGCTGCATATTGTAATTGTAATGCTAGTGTAGGATTTTCTGATGCTCTATCTAATTTTTGAAGTGATTTAGAAATTCTCTCATTCAAATCATCAGAATCAGGTCCTGAACCAAGATATATTGTAGATTCTGGTTCGCTAGAACTTGCTTTTCCAATTATTCCTCTAATATGGGGGATATATAAACCAGAAGGAAGTGTTTGAACACCACCAAAATCAATTCCACTTTCTAATGCTCTTTTAACTAACTCTGAAGTCATTTTCATATGACCATCTTGATCCTGACCGCTAACCATAAACGAATGATAATTTCCAAAATCTTCATGTTGAGGTAAACAGATGTCTCCTACTTGAGTAATTCCTGCAAATAGAAATGGAAATTTTTCTATCATTTTTTGAGCTCCATAAATATCTATAGGCAAATCAATTGAAAGTCCCCTAGCAAGAAAATAAGCAAGATTGGCAACTCTGTGTTCTTCAGATTGTAAATAAACATATGCTGCATCAAGGTTAACCCCATTAGCTCCCCAATCAAGCAAATTATCTGCTGCAAAATACATATATTGTTCTCTAGATAATTTAGTATCAAGCATACATTCTAAATCAGCAACAGGCATAAAAACCTGAACCCCATTTTTCTGAAAAAATGAAACTGCTGAGGAAGCAAGTTTATGTCCAAAATGAAATGCTCCACTTGGTTTAAATCCAGATGCAATCCCTAGTGATTTTCCTTCAGATAAAGCAGTTAAAAGATTGTCTCCATTTCTTGTTCTTAACATTCTGTTTGCAGAAGGCAAAAAAGTTCCATCCAATCTATCTAGAAAATTATATAGCTCATTAGGCGAAGCCTCTCCTTCTGAAGTTAAATAAGTAGATTCATACCCTCCAGGTCCTCCCTTTACAATCTCTTCAAAAGAGACTTTATATCTTGAAGTAGAAAGTTCTAACTTTTTATCCATGTAATTTGCTAGTAGTTACTCTTTTTAAAGATTTATTTTCTTAACTCACTAGTCAATTTTCTCATTTCTTCCATAAAAAGAGAGTTTTCTTTTTCATTTGAAATAGCCACCCTAATATATGTGTCTTTGGGAAGTCTGAAAATACTTGCATCAGTAACATAAATTCCATTATTTTTTAGTTCATTAACAAGCTCTTTTGAATTAGAATGCAAAGGACTAATATCAACTAAAAAGTTAGAAGTTAAAGAAGGCGTACATTTCAATCCAAGAAGCTCTAAGCCATTTATTAATTTTTTTCTATTTTCTTGAATATACTCCTTAGATAATTTAATATGCTCTTTATCTTTAAGAGCAATCAATGCAAGTTCCTGAGCAATACCATTAACCTGAAATGGAGAAGTAGTTTTTTTAATTTGATTTGCAATATCAGTATGAGCAACAATATAACCTATCCTAAGTGAAGCTAGTCCAAAGGTCTTTGAAAATGATCTGACCACAATTAAATTATCATATTTTTTTAAAAGTAAAGATCCATTAACATCTGTTACATCTGCAAGTGCTTCATCAACAACAACAATTCCCTTAAACTTTTTTATTATTTCCTCCTTAATCTTAGGATCAATAGCCATTCCTGTAGGATTATTTGGATTGCAAAGAAAAATTATTTTTGTTTTATCAGAAACGCTATTTAATATTTTTTCAGCAGATAGCTCAAAATTATCCATAGGGATAAATTTACATACTCCTCCAAGAAGTTTAGTATGAAACTCATAACGATGAAATGTAGGGGTTGGTATAATAACCTCATCTCCAGCTTCAATAAAGGTATTAGCTATAAGATGAAGGCAACCATCGCATCCATCTCCAATAATAATATTTTCTTTAGGTATATTAAGATATAAAGAAATTTCCCCCATTAGTTCATGGTTTTCAGGATAATAATGGTTAATTTTTGATTTGTCCATTTTTTTCAAAGCTTCTAAAACATTTTTGGATACACCATATGGGTTAATATTCAAAGAAAGGTCTGCTTTTTTACCATTAGAATCATCTTTTGGAGCATATTCACGAATAGTTAAATCAAAAACTTCCTTCCTTACAAAATTTTTTATGTTCATTTTATATGCCTAAGTTCAGAAATAAAACTAGAATATAAGAATTAAAATTAATACTGCCACCAAAAAAGTAACTTCTTTGTATGATTATTAACCAAATCCATATTAAAAGAGAAGATCTATATTTTATAAAGTTTTCTAGTTAAAT
>JBBSXX010000008.1:0-5551 GCA_038045565.1 Nanobdellota archaeon | reverse complement strand
TTTATATTTAATCAATAGCTTTATTAACATTTTTTCTTTGTTTATTATATTAAAAAGAGTGTTGATTATGGTAGATGTTGATGAGATTTTAAGGAAGTATTCTGGAAAGCTGTCCAAGGATTTTTCTAAAGAATACAGACCTGGAGACATAAGCAGAGAGTATATTCAGTTTAAAGAAGATATGATGCCTCAACTTTCAAGGTATGAAAAACTTGCAAAGTCTTTTGGGAATATTGGAAGGGTGAAGTTATCTTCTAAAGATGAAATTAAAATTTCAAAATACCTTGAAACAGCTCATTTAGATTTAAATCCAAGTCAGGTAGTTGCCTTTGCTTTTTTCGGAGCGTTTATTACATTTGCAATTGGGTTACTAATTTTTTTAGGAGTATTTTTTTATGCAGGAGATGGAGATATTCTTGGAGAGGCCGGATTTCTCGGAGCTAATGGTATTTTTTTAGGATTGTTTTTTGTATTTAGTTTTTTTGTATTTTATTATATTTATACCTCTCCTCAGAGAATGGCCCTTTTATGGAGACTTAGAGCAAGCAGCCAGATGGTTCCTTGTATATTGTATATTGTTATTTATATGAAACATACTTCAAATCTTGAAAGAGCAATTGCATTTGCATCTGAACATGTTCAAGCTCCTCTTGCACTTGATTTAAAAAAAATATTTTGGGAAGTTGAGACTGGAAAATATTCTACAATAAAACAAAGTCTAGATCATTATCTTGAAAGTTGGCAAGGATATAGTATAGAGTTCGTGGAAGCGTTTCATTTAATAGAAAGCAGTTTATATGAACCAAGTAATTCAAGAAGAATTCAGATTTTAGAAAAATCCCTTCAAGTAATTCTTGAAGGAGTTTATGAAAAAATGTTAGTTTTTTCTAGAGATGTAAGAAGCCCCCTGACTAATGTTTATATGTTGGGTGTTGTTTTGCCCACACTTGCACTTGCATTGCTTCCTTTAGCATCTACACTTCTTGGGGGAGCTATAAAACCGTATCACGCTTTTATTTTATTTAATTTAATAGTTCCATTTTTTGTTTTTTATCTGACAAATCAGATAATGCTTAAAAGACCTGGAGGATATGGAGAATCAGATATTATAGAACTTAATCCTAACTATGAAAAATATAAAAGTAAAAAACCCTATGTTATTGCAGGAATTATTTCTTTACCTCTATTTATTTTGGGTTTATTGCCCTTTTTATTCCAACAAAATTGGTTTACTAATACGCTTGGATTAGCCAAAGATTATGATTTGGGAAGCTTTGGGATTGGAATATTAAATGGATTAATGCTATTTGATTTTAAAAATACTGGAAACTTAACTAGTGGAAATTTAGTTGGTCCATTTGGAGTTGGAGCTGTTGTTTTAAGTTTATTTATTCCATTAAGTATTGGTTTATTTTTTTCAGTTGCTTATAATCTGAAAACAAAAGAATTAATTAAATCTAGAAAACAGACTAAGGAACTTGAACAAGAGTTTACTAATTCTATATTCCAATTAGGAAATAGACTTGGTGATGGAATGCCTGCGGAGATTGCATTTGCAAGAGTTGCTGAATCAACAAGAGGACAGAAGACAGAAGAATTCTTTAGAAGAGTGAATCTTAATTTACAACAAGCTGGAATGTCTTTGGAGAAGGCTATATTTGATCCAAATAGGGGGGCTATTATTTATTATCCATCTGAATTAGTTGCAACAAGTATGAGAATTCTTTTAGAATCTGTTAAAAAGGGGCTAACTATTGCTGCACAAAGTCTTATGAGTATTTCAGATTATATCAAAAATATTCAGAAAGTAAATCAAAGAATGCAAGATTTACTTGCAGAGGTAGTAAGTGATATGAGAAGCAATATGGTTTTTTTGGCTCCATTACTTTCAGGTATTGTCGTTGGGCTTTCTGCTATGATTGCTTTGATATTAACTAAGTTGCAGGGCATTATAGATAATATTGGTAGTGGAGATGCTTTAGCTGGTATTGGAAATATAAATACCATTACTACTTTATTTAATATTAATGAGATGATCCCACCTTATTATTTGCAGATTTCTATTGGGCTTTATATTATACAAATTATATTTATTTTAACAGGAGTTTTAGTTGTAATTGATGCAGGTGATGATAAACTTAAGAAGACAAATGAAATTGGGAAAAATTTGAGAAGAGGTTTAATATTATATGTTTTAATTACTTTAGTTTCAGTTGTTCTATTATCTGTTATTGCTGCTGTAGCTTTAGGAAATTTGGGAACTAGTTAATAAAGAGAACCAATGGTTTTCTTTACAAGAGATTCAAAGAATCTCTGCACCAAAGAAGCTTTGCTTCTTCTGGTATCAAACTTTCCTTTAGCAAGTATAAATATATAAAAAGTATGAAATGATTAAATAGTAAATAAGATGAACCCACTAAAGTTCGCGAGAACTTGGTGCCAAAGAATCTAACGATTCTTCTGGTTTTAGAAAAGGTTCCCAAACAAAAATTTTGAAAAATGAAAGGAAAAAAAGGTGGGTTTTGGCAGGATAATCTTGGCTGGATTCTTTTGGGAATTCTGGTTCTTGTATTTGTTATTGGGGGATTTATCATTTTAAAGCAAAAAGATTCTTCTGCTATAGAATTTATTAAAAATTTGTTTAGGTTGAGAAGATAGAGTCAAGATGGATTATAAAAAAAAGGGAGATTCAAGTTTAGGTGTTTCTGAAATAGTTGTTTTAATAATTGTTTTAATAATTGTTGTACTTTTTGTCGGTTTTTTCTTTTATGGGAATTACATTACAGAATGGTTTAGAAGTCTTCCTGGATTTAATCTTAATCAAGATGATACCGATAAAGATATTTCTAATTTAGAGCTTCCAAATAGTATTGTTGATTCAAGTTGTGGAGCAATTGTTGGCGGAATTGTTAATTATAAAAATGATGTTAATAGGGGATCTAAGTTTATTGGGAAATATAATAATTTATGTGTCGCATTTACACAAGAGTATTGTGAATTTTTAGGAATTTATCTAAATGGAGAAAAGGAAATCAAAGTTTATAATAAAGAAATTAATTTTGATGAGCCTATTGGCAGTTTGGAAGGAGATAGCGTTAATATAAATTCTAATGTATTTGATTTATCCTCTGAATTTAATCAAAGAATTAGGATATTTTCTTTTGCTAAATCTAGTGACGGATTTAATATTGATCATTTTAGGGATAGTCTTTTATATTTGGATGATTCTGAATTATCAAATATAGATTTATGGTTGTGCAAGAAAAAAGACTGGTTTAAAGATAGAGCAAAAGAGGAAAATGGAGAGAGTAAATTTAAACCTTCGTGGCCTGAAAGTCAGGGAATAGATGTAATTTCTTTAAATGATTTTAATGCAGTTAAAGATGGAGATCATTTGATTATTGATTTAAGCAGCTACTTTACATCTGATGGATCTAAGATATTACTTTATGGTTTAGGAAATATCTATAAAAATAAAGATAGTTTCTGGAATTTTGGAGGTATTTTAAATGAAGAAATTGGGCTTATAACTCCTGATGGTGTTGTTTGGGTAAAGGGAGATTATTTAGATAAGAATTCTCAAGTTCTTTCTGATAATAATATTATTGTTAATAAGGATTTTGGAATATTTAGGTTACCTGGAAAAGGTTATAATATAAAACAAGGATTTGATAAAAAGGATTATTACGAATCTAATTTACACATTAATTCTGGTTATTATGATAAACTATTATCTCAATTTGAAAAATGAAGAAAAAAGCAATTTTAGTGCCTGAAAGTATGAAATTAATAATCGGGGTTTTAGTAATTTTAATGCTATTTTATTTAGGATTTAAATTATACGGGCTTTTAACTGAAAAATCCGGTATTGAACAGGCAAGGGCTCATATGGAGAAAATCAGTTCAATTGTTAGTAATTTGAAAGAGGGAGAATCTGTTGATTATATTTTATTAAATCCAAATGGATGGCATATTTCAGTATGGCCTGTTAAGTATGAGAGAGAAATGAGATCGTATGATGATAAAACTTCAGATGTTACTACATACTTTATTGAAGGCAAACCAAAAGAGTGTGAAAACCGGAATTGGAATTTTTGTATTTGTTTATGTGAAGCTAAATCTAATGGAGATATATTAAAAGATTGTAATTCTTTAGGTGTTTGTAAGGAAGTTAAATCAAGTGGAGTTAAAATAAATCCAGAAATTGATAAGGAAATGAATAAGGAAATTTTTGTTTCTTCTTTAATAAACGAAAAAAAATATCTTAGATTTTCATTAAAAAATGGAAGATTAGAGGTTAGTGGGGGTGGTTAGTATGGGAAGAATTTCTGGAAAAAAAGGGGAGTCTAAATTTTGGGATATAGTTTTCCATATAATTTTTTGGATAGCTCTTTTTTTTATTCTTTTATTTGGATTATATTATTTATTTAACAAGTTTAACGGATGGGTATAAAATATAAAAAGCTAGTTTTTCTTTAATTATTATGGTTAAAAAGGGTGATATTTCAATAAGTGTAATTATTGGATTAGTAATTGCAATTATTGGTTTTACTATTCTACTTTTAGTTTATTCTCAGTTAAATTGGTCTGGAAGTATTGATAGCGAAACATGTCATCAGTCTGCAATTTATAGGGGAACTTTACCAAGTCTTGCTAAAAATTATGTTCCATTAAAATGTCAGACTAAAAAAATTTGTATAACAACAAAGATTTTTGGAAGAGGAAATTGTGAAGAGTTTAAGAATGATCAAGGAATTGAATTTGTTAGAGTTGGTGATGGAGAGAAGGGGTTGAGGCAAATTGAGAAAACTTATTCGGATGAAATTTTAGATTGCTGGAGTATGATGGGTGAGGGCAAGATTAATCTTTTTTCGAATGTTTTAGCTCAGAGATATGGGGCAACGGTTGTTTATCCGAGTTGTGTTGTATGTTCAAGAATTGCAATAGATAAATCCAGTTTTGAAAATACTGATTTTAAGGGTTTGAATGTTTTGAGGTATATGGAAGCTAATTATGTTCCTGGAAAACAAGAAACTTATGCACAATATCTTTCTGGAGGATTATATAATTCTGCAATTTCTCTAAAAACAAGTCAAGTAGGAATTCCTAAAATTGAGGAGTACGATGAGAATGGTGTTGGCCTGGGAAATAAAGATATTTTTGATTTAGAAGATCTCCCTGTTGACCCTGAAGGAACTAATAACTTAAAAGAAAGTGCTATTGTATTTATGCAAGTAATTGGTCCGCCTGATCAGTTACAGGGTGCAACAAATGTTTTGAATGATGCTGGAATAAGTCTTGGAACTTCAGTTGTTCTTTCCCCTGTGACAACTGCAAAAGCTATTAAGGGAGTTGCAAAGGGTGGATGGTTTACCTTAGCTACTTTAGCAATTGTGGGGGCATATCAACAAGGATCTATATTTTATAACAAGGCTGTTACTGCAGGATATTGTGGAGATGTAGCTATTGGAGATAAATCTGAAAGAAGTTGTTCTGTTGTAAGAACTGTTAATTATGATGTTTCCGATATTGTAAGATATTGTCCTAATGT
>JBBSXX010000007.1:5280-14393 GCA_038045565.1 Nanobdellota archaeon | reverse complement strand
ATCTTTGATTCTTTAGGTTCCCAAAAGAAATCTGCATAAACTACTACACCATAAATGGTGTAGATTTCTTTTTAGGATTTAAAATCAAGTTTTGATTGAATATTAAACATATAAAGATATTAGATATATTACCTAAAATAATCACTTCGCCTTCTTAGTTATAAACCAAGAAGTAAGAGCTGCAATTATTAACAATAAAACAGCCCCTAAAACTTTATCAGAATATGCAAAATTCTTTATAGAAAGTAAAAATGGATCTCCACCACCAGAACTACCCGGCAAATACGGTTTCAAAAAGGGATTAAATACCACAATTGCAGAAACTAAAAATATTATTGCTAGTAAAATAATAAACACCCAAGCAAGTCCTGGTTTCATAAATGAACTCATATCTTTCTGTGAAAATCCCACAATAACTAAAACAAAAAATAAGCAAATTACAAGAATGGCCACCCATGGAACAATTGTCTGAACATATTTAACAGCTGGAGAAAATACAACAAAAATAATTGCAAAAACAAAACTTACAAAGCTATTGATGAATGGACTCTCGCCCAAAATATTTGTTTTAACAAGAATAGCATACATTACTAAAAATACAAATAGAAAACCAAAAATACTCATGAAATAACTTAATCCGCTAACATCTAATGCCATTTTACAAAAATTATAATTTACTTACCTGGAATTAATTTAAACATACTACCTTCATGACCTGGAGTTTTCGCAGAATTAATAACAATTGCAACGAAACCAATTATTATAGCTCCCGCAACAATAGCAGAAAGATTCTCATGCCAAAAACTTCCAGTCCACCAGCTATAATCTGACAATGTACTAAGAATAACAATACCAGCAGTTACTCCCCCAATTCCTAAAAAGATATACATCTGCCCCCTATACCTATTATAATCAACAAACAATCCTAAAAGTATTAAAGCAACTAACAAAACAGCTAATCCCATACCTAACTTAGGAAATATTACAGAGAAAAATAGTGGTACGTAGTCAAATTGCAATGATAGTAATGAAACAGCAAGTGCAATTACTGCATTAATTCCTCTTCCTTCCTGCTCAGAACCCATAATTTTAATTTTCTGCAAAATTGCAAAAACCAAGGCGAAAATTAACAAGAAAGGTAAAACATAATAAAAAATCCCGTAATCAGCCCATTGCTGAAGAATTTCTGTGATAGTTATAGCCATTTATATAAAACAAAATTATTATTTAAATACCTTTCGTAAAAAAAGAAATAGAGAATGTCAAGAACTATACACTAAAGTGTATAGCGTGTTTGGGGTTCTTGAGCATGCTCAAGAATTGTTTTTTCTTTCTCACGAACTAAAGTAGGGAGTTTACGAAAAAACCAATTCTTGACATATTAATTGTTAAGTTAAATAATCTCTTAAATTTTACATAATTATAAAATATAATAACTGTTTAATTAAAATATCTTAAATGTGGTAAAGAAATTGCCATATTAATAATAAGTTTTAATCAATAAAATTTTCCATTAAATAAGAATTTATTTTAAACATATTTTAACTTAAAAATTAAATTAAGTCGGTATATATTACCTAAAATGAAAAAATATAATGTTAACTGCTTTTTTTCCAAGGAATTAAAACAATCACCATAGCTGCAACAATAATTACAACTAATAAAACATTCGTAGCAATTCCAGTAGGCTGTCCACCATTTACAATCCATCCATAAACTCTATCCCACTGCCCTGTTGCCCAAATTACTGCAATAATTACAGAAATAGAAATTAAAGCTAAAAGAGCCCATTGAACTTGTTTAGGTAAAGTTAAACCATCTTTATTTGAACTTGCAACAAACCCATACAATATCAAAAATACTAAAAGTATAACAGCAGCAACTGCCAAGAAAGGCATCAATTTACTAATAATTCCAGTAGCATAAGAAAAGGCAACTGCAATTAAAGCAATAGACAGAGCAACTAAAGAATCTATTTGTTTTTTATCATCTCCTAAAATCTTAGACCTTTGGAGTATTGCAAAAATAAGCGTAAATATTAATAAAAATGGATAGACAACATTAACAGCAAAATAACTTCCAAGTATTGTATCAGTCACACCCATTTGTCAAACCTTTTTATTTATCCTTCAGGCATTTCAGGCATTTCTTCCCTGCTAGAAGAAGGCATCGCAAATTGGCTTACAACAAACACATCGCCAATAGATTTTACATAACTGTGAGGTATAATCACTCCTCTAGCACCACCAAAAATGCTGCTAAAGCCAGTTCCTATCCTTATTCTCCAGCTTTCAACCTTATTATTTACTAAATTGGCTTCTTCAACTTCTCCAAAGAAATCACCTGCATCTGTGAAGACTTTTTTGCCTATAACATCACTAATCTTTTTTATTTTTAACATCATAATAATCCTCATATTCTATTTATATACTTTTCTATCATTAAAATATATCTCTTCAATAGTAATAATAAAATCGCAAGAATATCATTAATTCCCTAAAAATAAAAATATTTAAACAGACTTTCATTCACTAAGTTGATAAAATGGTGTTTAGTTTAAAAGAGGTTGGTTATATACTTGCTGCAATTGTTGTTCTATTTTTTGTGGTAAATTTTCAGCCTTTGGTAACTGGAAATTTTACACTAATGAACCTATTGTTTAGTTTATTGCTAATTTCAATAATGCTTCTAACAAATATTCTTGCAAAAAAACTTGCAGCTTATTACTATCAGGCAAAAATAGAAATTGAACCATGGAAGTGGTATAGATTTGGTTTTAAAAGAGAAAGTCATTTTAAAAGGCCGGTATATGCTGGTATTTTTGTGCCGATAATTTTTTCGATAATTTCTTATGGATATTTTTTCTGGCTTGCAGTTCTGGAATTTGATGTATTTTCAACAACTTCAAGAGTTTCAAAAATGCATGGGAGCCATAGATATACAGAAATGACTGAATTCCACATAGGAATGATTGCAGCCGCAGGAGTTTTAGCTAATCTATTATTAGCTATAGTTGCTTATTTAATAGGCATTCCTCAATTAACATCATTAAGTGTATTCTTAGCGTGCTTTTCAATGATACCAATAGGCCAATTAGATGGTTCAAAAATATTCTTCGCAGGAGGAGGCTCAATTAGAAATCAAAGTATCTCATGGGGCATTCCAACATTGTGGTTTTTCCTAGCCATAATCTGCGCAATATTCCTATCCTTTGTCCTATTTTTTCCTTATTAATTAATTTATTTTGGCCCTTAATTAAATGGTTTAATCTTCAAAGTAAATCTAATTTAGTATTGTTACCTAATTTATTTTAAAGTTCTAGTTTGATTAAAGATTTCCAAAATCTTTACAATTAAACTTATATAAGTATTAATTCTAATAGAACCATGGACAAATTTCTTATAAATATCATTCCAAGAGAATATCAAGAAGAAATTTTGAAAAATTGTTTAGAAAAAAATTCTCTTGTAATCTTGCCTACTGGAATAGGGAAAACCCTAATAGCGCTGATGTTAGTTATTGAAAGAATGAAAAAATACCCATTGGAAAAAGTTTTAATTCTAGCTCCAACAAGGCCATTAGCTCAGCAGCATTTTTCATATTTTAAAGATCATCTTCCAGAATTATTTGCGCAAATTGATATCTTCACTGGAGAAATTGCAGCAGATAACAGAAGAAAGATATGGGAACGTGCAGATATTGTATTTTCAACACCCCAATGCATTGCAAATGATATTAAAAATAACTTGTATAATTTGGAGAATGTTTCCCTCCTAATTGAAGATGAAGCCCATAGATGTGTAAAAAACTATGCATATACTTATGTGGCAAAGGCCTATTTATCACAAGCAACAAATAAAAGAATATTAGGCTTAACAGCCTCTCCAGGAGCAGATAAAAAAACAATAAAGACCATATGTGAAAATCTATCAATAGAAAATGTAGAAATAAGAACTCGTGAAAGTGAAGATGTAAAAAAATACCTCCAAGAATTGGAATTTGAAAAAATAAAAGTAGATTTCCCACCAAAATTTGAAGAAATAAGAAAACTATTAAAATCCATCCTTATAAAAAGAATTGATGAGTTAAAAAATAGAAATTTATTATTTGGGCCTCCAACAAAAATCTCTCTTTTAGAAGCTCAAAAACGTATAATGGCTCAGATATCATCTGGAAATAAAAATTTTAATTTATTACTAGGGGCTTCCACCTGTGCTCAAGCAATAAAAGTAGAACACGCAATAGAACTAATAGAAACTCAAACACTATATTCCCTTAATAGTTATATTGAAGGTTTATTAAAACAGGCTAGTGAAAATAAAAGTAAGGCTGTTGTAAAACTTGTTTCTCAACCAGAATTTTTAATTGTCCTGGAAAAGCTTAAACAACTAATTGAAGAGAATGTAGAACATCCAAAACTAGAAGTTTTAAAAATAATACTAAAAGAGCGTATATCAAAAAACCCAAAACTAAAGGCAATTGTATTCTGCCAATATAGGGAAAGTATAAATAAAATATGTAAGGAATTAAACTCAGTAGATAACATAACAGCAAAAGTTTTTGTTGGTCAGGCAAAAATAAGTGCGACAAGTCTTGGTTTATCTCAAAAAGAACAGCAGGAAATAATAAGAGAATTTTCTGCAAGTGAATTTAATGTGTTATGTGCAACATCAATTGGTGAAGAAGGCCTAGATATACCAGAAGTAAATGCTGTAATATTTTATGAACCAGTGCCATCAGCAATAAGAACAATTCAAAGGGCAGGACGTACAGCTAGATTAATGCCTGGAGAACTAATAATGCTTATAACAAAAAATACAAGAGATGAGGGCCATTTTTGGGCAGCCCAAGCTAAAGAAAAGAAAATGCACAAAGCAATAGGAGATATAAAAGATGATCTTCAAAATAATAAAATAAATTTCAATAATGAAGAAAAACAGAAGGAGTTATTTTAAAATGACCTTTATAGATATATTTGCAAAATCAAAAAGTAGAAATAAAATTAAACAAGAAGTTAAGCAAAAAATTATAATAGACCTCCATGAAAAAAACTCTTTAGTTGCATCTGAACTAGTAACTTTAGGGTGTGAAATAGAATTCAAGCATTTGGAAGTTGGAGACTACATAGTCAAAAATGTTGTGATAGAAAGAAAAACAGTTTCAGATTTTATCAGTTCTATGTTAAGCAAAAGACTGATAAATCAGCTCCAAAATATGCAAAGTATAAAAAATAAAATTCTAATTATAGAGGGTATAGAAGAACAAGAATTATATAATAAAGACTCAAATCTTCACGAAAATGCAGTTAGGGGTTTTTTACTCTCAATTATTTTACACTACAATGTTCCAATAATACTAACAAAAGATTATGAGGATACTGCAAAATTCATCTCAGTTCTCTCAAAAAAACAAGTAGGAGAAATATCGCTTAATTTAAAGAGAAAATCTTCTGATGTTAATGAACAGATTAGATTTATAATAGAAAGTTTCCCAGGAATAGGTCCAAAATCAGCAAGAAAACTATTAAATGAGTTTAAAACAATAAAAAATATAATAAATACAGACCTAGAACAATTAGAAAAAATACTTGGCAAAAAGGCTGAAGTCTTCAAGATGATTAATCTTGATTATAAAGATTATACAAACGAGACTTAAAAAGTAAACCATATTTTTCTAACATTTCATTATGGAATTGACCAATATTAACATTATCTAATTTTTCCAATGGACAAACATGATACGCCATTTTTTGTTTTTGGGTTTTTTTACGATTCTTACTTATAATTGGAATGTAATCTAATACCATACATCTATTCTCATTTAAAAAAAATTCCCAGTGAAATGGATGACTTAAATATTTTATCACATCTACATCTATTTTTAATTTAGACTTTACTCTTTTTCTTAATTTATTTTCAAATTTATTTAAGGGAAGTTTTTGTTTAGATAGTTCAATTGCTTGAGAAATATATTCATCAACAAAAGTCTCTAAATTAAAATTTCCCAATATATGATCATCCCTTTCTTTTAATTTAATAAAAGAATTTGCTAATTCAAGAACAGAATAAAAATGTCTAAGTGAAGTATCCATCAAAATCTATAAAGAAAATTTGCATTTAAAAATAAATGTATTATCCAAAATAACTAATAACCCACTTAAACAGAAACACTTATTTCGTGTATGCCGTTAATTTTCTCAATATCACTATATTTGGCTCCTTGAGGAGTAAGATCTGACTTTTTCAATGAAAACTCATTTACCTGAAATTTTTCTCTTTTGAAATTTATTTTCCCAAGTTCCTCCAAAAATACCTTTTTATCTTCTATAAATTTTGGTCTTGCTATAGTAATATGAGCCATAAAGCTATGTTCTTTTGGAAATAAATCTTCCAAGGCTTCATCAATTTGTTTCTGAAGATTGAAAATTGCTTCGCTTTTAAAGCTAACCCAAATAATTCTAATAAATTCCTCGGAAAAAACTCCAAGTCTATCAATTTCCAATTCAAATGGTTTAAACTTAATATTTTTAAGTCTGTCTTTAACAGCATCAATCTCTGATCTTGAAAGCTCTCCAAGAAATTTTAAAGTAAGATGAAAAGTTTCTTCATCAGTAAATTTGCCCTTAATTAATCCCAATTTATCTATGTCTTTCTGAATGCTAATTAGCTCTAATCCTGCTTCCCTTGGAAGTTCAACAGCAATAAAAGCTCTCATATAAATATATCTTCTTTGACATTTAAATAATCTCTCCTAACAATTTAACTGCAAGATCAAGAGTAATATTATTAATATCCTTATCTGGGTTTATCTCAACAATATCAAAAACTTTAATTCCCTTTAAAAGATTCAGTCTTTGAATAAAATAAAATAATTGTCTGCTAGTTAACCCCCCAGTTTCTGGATTTGCAGTCCCAGGAACAAATGCAGAATCAACGACATCAATATCTATAGAAATATAAATTTTAAATTTGTTTGCAAGTTCCATGATTATATCGCAAATTTCCTGAAAATCAAACATATCTTTCATCCTATAACATCTTATATTATTTTCAACTAAAAAACTGTTTTCTTCATTAGTCAAATTTCTCAGTCCAGCTAAAATAATTCGATCTGTTGGAAATCCATCATCAATTATCTTTCTAAGCCATTGAGTATTATTTGGGTAATTTTCTCCATTTGAAGTATGTTTTTTACAGTCAGCATGAGCATCAAATACTATCAAAAATGATTCTTCATCTAAATCATTGCAATACTCAAAAAAAGAACTTAAAGTAGAATATGTTAAAGAATGATCTCCTCCAAGAAATACAATTTTTTCAGCTTCTCCAGAACTTAAAATAAATTCTTTGGATTTGTCTTTTATCAATTCAACCATATTTTTTATATCAGTACTTGGTTCGCCAATTTTCTTAAAATTAATAGCCTCCTTATTTAATTCTTTATTTAATTCAGAAAAATAACTATTGGGAAAGTGATTAATAATCTCTTTTGGAGCCTTCCTACATCCAATTTTATCAAAACTATTCTCAATAGGCACTTCAACAACAAAAGTCATAAAAGTTAATATTTTAGAAGTTTATAAAAATATATTTAGAATAAACTACCCCAAGAAAGGGCCTTAAAACATCTAGGAATTTATGTATTCATTAACCATATTTAAAGTTTGTAGCTACAAACTTTAAGCCAAGAAAACATATCTGTTTTCTGGATCCAAAGAATCTATGATTCTTTTGGCCACAAAAATCAAGGATTTTTTATGTTTAAATGTTCAATATAAATCTTTCATAAGGTCAACATTTTAGGATTAATTTTAAACCTAATCAAATTTGGTTAGTGTTGTTACCTAATGTTTACTCAGGAACTAAGGCAAAAAAACTGTATTTTTTTATCTTAGCAAGTTTCTTAACATCAGATAATTTAACATTTTTTATATTTTCTATAAATTTTTCCATATCCTTAGCATTTCCTGAAATTTCATAGCCAAGAAGATTCATCATAACTTCCTGAGAGTCTTCCTGAGAAATAAGATAATTACCAGTTATTTGCTCTTTGACTTGATTTAATTCATCTAAATCCAAATTCTTATTTACTTTTTTAAATTCTTCTAAAATTAATGATTTTACTTTCTGCACGCTTTGAGGTGTTGTTCCAACATAAATCTGATTAAATGAGTAATCTTTTTCATTCGAAGTACTTCCCTTAACAGCATAAGCGAGATTTCTTTTTTCTCTTATTTCAGAGAACAGTCTTGAAGACATTCCTCCAGCCATTAACATATTTAAGACATAAGCAGCATAATACAATTTATTATCTGGTTTAGGAATATGATAAGCAAAAACCAAATTAGCCTGATCAATACTTTTCCTCTTCTCAATTTTACTACCAGAAGAAGTTTTTATTGGGGGGTATTTAACTTTCATCCCAACATTAGTAAAATTTTTCTCTGCAAAATCACAAAGTTTTTCAAAGTTAGCATCCCCTACAACACAAAGAATCATATTTTTAGGATTATATACCTCGTCAAACATTTCTTTTAATCTGATTCTGGAATTAGAATTCATGGATTTCTTACTTCCAATAATTGGAGCTCCAAATGGTTGCTTATATAGCAAGGATTTTATTTTATTTAGAACATGATACCTTGGATTATCTTGATAAAGTTTCATTTCCTGAAAAATTACTTCTCTTTCCTTATTTAACTCTTTTTCATCAAATAACGGATTTTTAACCATATCACTTAATACATCCAAAGCAACATCAACATGTTTGCTAGGCATCTTACACCAAAAGGCAGTAATTTGTTCACTCGTAAAACCATTTAACTCTCCACCATTCCTCTCTATTTCCATAGAAATCTTTCTTGCATCTCTCGAAGGAGTCCCCTTGTAGAGCATATGTTCAATAAAATGCGCTATGCCTTTATTATCAAGTGTTTCATTTATGGCCCCAAATCTGACTGCAAAAGCAACGCAGACAACTCCATTTTCTCTCTCTTTTAGCACAACAGTCATACCATTTCTGAGAACTTTTCTATACATCATCAGTTAGTAAAGAAAAAGAGATTTTTAAATTAATGGTAATTTTTTAAATAGATGGGTTTAATTGAATTGAAA
>JBBSXX010000007.1:0-5180 GCA_038045565.1 Nanobdellota archaeon | reverse complement strand
GGCTATTAAAAGGAAAGTTTCATAAAGAAAACCTTGGCTATTAAAAGGAAAGTTTCATAAAGAAAACCTTGGTTGTCTTTATATGGCATCAACAAATCAATCTCCATTCTATCATAAGGCAGAATTAAATTTCCTGAATGCAAAAACTGACGAAGATAAGCTTCATTGGTTAGATGAAATGATAAGAGAGTGTCCAAAACATAAGTCCGCTGAAAAAATGCTTGCAAATCTTAAAACTAGAAGGATTAAGCTAATTGAAAAAATAGAACGTGTAAGGAAGGTTAGGAGCTCTGGAAAATCGTCAAAAGAAACTATAAAAAAGCATGACTTCCAGGGAGTTCTAATTGGCTTCACCAATTCTGGAAAATCATCTATACTAAAAGAAATGACGAATGCAACCCCTTTAATTTCGAGCAATAGTTTTACAACTCAATCACCAACTCAAGGAATGTTAAATCATCAAGGGGTTAGTATTCAGATAGTAGACCAACCATCTTTAAAAAATGAAAATTTTGATGTAGGTTTAGTAAACAATGCCGAATTGGTAATAATAGTTGTAACAAAAATAGAGGAAATAAAATTAATAGAGGAGCATTTAGATAAATTTCATGGTAAAAAAATAATTGTTTTTAACAAATCAGACCTATTAGCAGAAACAGAGAAAAGAAAAATATCTGAAAATCTAAAAAGTAAAAAATATAACTTTGTTCTAACATCTACATATACAATTGATGGTCTTGAAGAGCTAAAAAATAAAATATTTTCTAGTTTTAGTATACTTAGAATATATCTTAAAGAACCAGGAAAATCTTCAGCAAGCCAAATACCATTAATCATTAAACCTCCAGCAAAAATAAAAGACGTAGCTGAAAAAATCAGCCGACAGATGGTTCAAAATATAAAGGAGATACATATTTGGGGCCCTTCATCAAAATTTCCAAATCAAAAAGTTGGCCTTAATCACCAATTAAAGGACAAAGACATTGTTGAATTTAAAACCAGATAATTATCTAGTGATGGAATATTTCTTAATTTCTTCATAAAGTTCTTTCGCTCTTTTATTTTTCTCAAAATAATTTCTTACAGGTTCTATCATTTCATTTAAATAAAAAGCTACAGTATTTTTTAAATCAGCAGGATGTAAATCCCCCTTTTCATATATTTTAACTAATTGTTGATAATTAACTTCTAAATTTCCCCCAAATTTTTCAGGCCTTTCTATTTTAATAGTAGAATATTTTTTAAAAATTAAATATTTTAAATAATCAAAAAGAGGGTTGCCTTCAATAATTTTTTCCGGGCAGTATGCTTTTGAAAGTTTTTTCTTTATTTCTTGTTCAGTATCATGCATATAAATAGATGTTTCAGGTTTACTTTTACTCATTTTACTTGCCATTATTATTTCTTCCTTATCTGCTCCTGGTTGAATCCCTTGCAACCCCATAATCATATGGTGGGAAACAACAACTGGTTTTTTCCATTTAAGCTTATCTGCAATCTCTCTCCCAAGGATATTCGCTCTTCTTTGATCTAACCCAAGTTGGCAAATATCTACATCTAACTCAAAAATGTCAGATACTTGCATACTAGGATAAAATACCTGGGCAGTTGATTGTAATTCTCCTTCTTTTCTTCCCATAATTGTAGTTGCTCTTAAACTTCTGTTTAGTGTAGTCTCTTTAGCAACTCTTAAAACTCTGTCCCAGTATTGAAGACTATCCATTTTATCAGAGGCCCAAAGAATCTCAACTTTACTTGTATCAACACCACAAGCTTTCCAAACTTCAATAAAATACTCTCCTGCACGCTTAATTCTCTCTAGATCCCCCCCAAGCTTATCATTAATAAATGCAAAATAATCCCCAAGCCATAATTTAAACTTAACATCTGCTTTTAGCATAACTTTAATATTTTCTGCCCTTAACAAGCCAAACGGAATATGGGCTAATCCTGAAGGTTCAAAACCATCATAAGCAATGATTTCTTTTCCAGACTCCAACATCTTCCTCAATTCATCTTCACCTATTATTTCTCCACCATCTGCTACACTTTTTATCAATTCCAGTCTTTCAGCAACGCTCAAAGAGCCAGGATTTTTAACAATTTTCTTTGAAATCATCTTTTATCAAAAAAAGCACAATTATTAAATTTTTGCTTCATTAGCTATATATGAAAAATAAGGAAAATAATGGGATAAAGCAAATAATCTTGCTACTTTCAATGGCCGGGATACTTATATTATTAATTCTTTCAAACTTCCAAAAGCCAAAATCAGTCCAAATAACAGATATTTCTGAAAAAAACCTAAATGAAAAAGTCTTAGTTCAAGGAAAAATAAAAATAATAAATGAGTTAGATCAGATAACAATCATAAAACTCCAAGATAATTTCCAAAATAGTATTGATGTTATCTGCAATTGTAAAAATTTTAAAAGATACCTCAATAAAACGGTTGAAGTTTATGGCAGAGTTGAAAAATATAAAAATACTATTCAGATTAACTCAGATATAATAAGGCTAAAATAAAATAGTTTAACAATAAAATAAAAATTTTTCATTTGAGAAAAATTGAGAAAGGTCCTATATTTATATTAAGAATAAATTATCTAGAATTATGATTAAGCAAGTTCAATTTAATATTGTTACCTATATATAATCTACACTCAAAGAACACAGAGTATTCTCTAAAATAAAAGATATTTAAATAAACATTAATTAACTTATATAAATGAAAAAAAGGTCTGTATTAATACTAATTTTAGCTCTGTTAGTTCCGTTACTAGTAATGCTTATAATACTAAGTCAAATACCTAAAACCTCTCCGCAAGACCAGAATACTTTGTTTCCATGTAATACTCTTGAATATAATGGGCAAGACAAAATAAACTTGGTATTTTTTTCAACAAAAGAAGACGCTGAAATATACTCGAACGAATTATTTAGTTTTTCCCCTTTAGATGAAAATAAAGCGCAATTTAATGTTTATTATATAGATACTTACCTTCCAAAATGTGAGTTGTATAAAGGCATAGCAATTTTATGTTATTCAAAAGAAAATATAAAGATAGCTGCGTCATGTCCAAATGATTATATTATTGTTCTAAAAGAAGAAGACCCAAGTATAAGAAGCTCTTCATATATGAATCTTCTAAGTATAAACAAAAACCACCCATTAACAGTTATAGCTCACGAATTTGGACATGCATTTGCAAATTTTGCAGAAGAATACACTCCATCAAATATACCCTTTGGTTCAAAGAACTGTGTAGAAACTTGCAACAAATTTAATAGTTTAAATGAGGGTTGCTTTGAAGGATGTTCAAAAGATTCTTACTTTAGATCAATAGATTATGGAATAATGAGGACTCTTAATTCAAAAGCATATGGAAAATTTAACGAGAAAATAATATCTGAAAGAATATCAAAATCAAATAAAATAACTGGAAATATAGTTTTAGAAACAGAAAATTGTAATGCTCAAAAATACTATCTAATCTCGGGGTTTTATAAACAAAACGAAATTAAAATTATAAATAAATCCCTTGAAAAGGGATGTGTGGGTTCTTCAGGATCAGGTCCTTTTAACTATGCTATTCAAAAAGAATCAGGAGCTGTAATCGGTGAAGGAGAATTTAACCCCGAATTCATATTCACAGATGCTCAAAATATCCAAGAAATTCAAATAACTGGAGGGGATTTTGAATCAGACATAAACTTTATCCTTAAAATACCAATAATACCTGAAGCTTCTTCATTAAATATCATAAAGGAGAATAAAACTATCCAAGTAATTAGCTTATTAGATATAGGGGTAACTCTATGCCAAGTATAAAAAATCGCAATTTCACAAAGAAAGCCGTTTCAGATGTAATAACAAACGTCCTTTTAATCTTTCTAATAGTCACAATAGTTTCTTTGTTTGGATTTTTAGTAAATAATTTGTTAAAAGATAACCTAGAATTCTCTCCAGAAATTTCATGTATAAAAATGCAGGCCACTCCTCCAATAACCATAGAAGACGTTTGTTTTAATACAGAAACTAATACAACTCAAGCTGTTCTAAAAAGCTCTACAATAAAAGAATACAGTGTGGGAAAATTTTCTATGATTCTTGAATTAAATGCAGGTACAGAAAAATATACTTGTGGAAATTCCTGCGGAAGCTGTGAAGTTATGTCAGATGGAGAAACAAAAAAATACTATCTGAAAAATTCGGTAGCCCCTTCAAAAATTTCCTTAATAATAGATAGTTGCATAATTGAAACTGACACTATACTGAGTTGTTAATCTTAATCAACCAGTATATTTTTTTGAAATACTTCCCAGCTTAGAATTGAAATTTGGATTATAAACAAGACTAACAATTTTCTCTTCTCTAGATTTAGGATCATAAAAGCCTATCCTATACTTTCTTCCTTTCTGGAGTTTAACTTTGCTTAAAATCTCTTGGGGATAATATCTATCCTTTCCAAGCAAGTCAAAAATTTGTTCAGAATTGCTTATGTTATAAGTATAATCTCCAATTTTTAAGCTGTCAAAATCTTCTATAATAAGAAATATAAAAATAATTATTGTAGAAAGGATAACAAAAAGAGAATTAGTAAACGTATCTCCCCTATTAAGAAAAAGCAGTGCAATAAGGACAAATCCCAAAACATAATTAGTGAATTTTAATGGCCATTCAACTCTTCGATTAGTTAAATATTCCAATTTCTCCCTTACTGGTTCAAGCTCTCCTAAAATATAAAAAAAGGATGATGATGAACTTCTTTGAAATTCAGTTTTGATTTCCATTTCATCAGAATCTTGATAAAGACCATAAAATGAATCCCTACTAAATTCATAGTTAGTATAATTTCCAAGGGTAAGAATAGTATATTGATCAATTCTTTCAACTATCTTATTATGAAACCTAGTTCCTAGATTTTTTGAAAGCGAATAAAGACTTACAAGTCTCCCAGTTTCCTCAGCTAAAAAATCTTTTAATTTAGAGACTTTAGTTAAAAGCATTGAAAAAGTAATGGTGATCAAAAAACCAAATAAAAAAGAAACAACAGAAATCATAAGACCAATATCTAAAGCTTCAACTTTAACATCATTTGAAACATAATTTAAAATAATAAAAAGGAAAAAGAAAAATATAGTCCAATAATATAAATAAATGTTAAAGCCTTTTTTTA
>JBBSXX010000006.1:0-26337 GCA_038045565.1 Nanobdellota archaeon | reverse complement strand
AAAAAGCATAATTCTCATTACCTCCAATAGACACAAGAATTATTCAGTTACCGTGTCTCATGAAAACCAAAAAAAAACTGAAATTAATCTTTCAAGACCGTTGATGCTGGCGAGATAAAAACAATTGTATCTCCCCTCAAGAAGGTTAAACCAATGTTTCTCTTTAATTCATTCCCTTGCATTTCTTTTGCATTATCCAACACAATATTTATGTGGATGTCAAAAGCTAACAAAGTTCCAACAAGTTGCTTCTCGCTCTTAAGTTGTACAAGAATCTCCTTGCCTTTTGAATTGTTCAAAAGATCAAGCGGTCTTTCAATTCCGTTAACCATAATCTCTTTTCTTAAAACAACTTTTTAAACCTTTCCTTCATGTTAAATTATGTAATATGGGATACTTATTCTCACATAAATATAAAGAAAGGAAAAAGAACCTATTTAAGTTTCAATATATCTTCAATGTCAAGAACCATACAATAAATTGTATGGTGTGTCTGGTCGTCAAGAATCATTGATTCTTGAGTGCTCTCAAGATTTTTCAAATCTTAAACATCAAAAATCAATGATTTTTGTGGCTTAAAAATTTCTGAAGAAATTTTTAAAGTCTCACGAAATAAAGTAGGGGGTTTACGCAAAAAATAAATCTTGACATATTAAATTAAATATTTGTTACCTATATATTTGTTAAAAATAATAAGATTTATATTAAGGATTTGATGATGATAAATATGGAAAATAAAAAAAGAAAATTATGGTTTAAAGCAAAGTTATATGGTTGGGGATGGTATCCGTCAACATGGCAGGGTTGGCTAGTACTTCTTACATGGGTAATCATAGAAATTGCACTCTTCTTAAATATAGATAAAAATTCTCATTCTGTTTCAGATACTCTAATAAATTTCATACCAATTTCAATAGTTTTAATTATTATTCTAATTATAATATGTTATATTAAGGGAGAAAGGCCTAGATGGCGCTGGGGAAAATAAAAAGTAAAGTATTTAAACCATCTTTCAAGTTAAAATTTAAGTAAAATGAAAACAGGAAGAAAAATCACAGGCGGAAAGTACAAAAAGTCTAGAAAGAAAAAGAAGTACGAGCTTGGAAGAAATAAAAGAATAGTAAGTTTAAAGGAAACTAAAAGAAAAACTCTTAGAACTAGAGGCGGAAATGAAAAAGTAGTACTTTTAGGATCTAATGAAATAAATGTAATTGATCCAAAAACAAAAAAATCTAAGAAGGTTAAAATAAAAAATGTTCTTGAAACACCATCAAATAGATTCTTAGCAAGACAAAATATAATTACTAAAGGTGCGATTATAGAAACAGATATTGGAAAGGTAAAAGTTACTAGCAGACCAAGTCAGGAAGGTTCTGTGCAAGGTATTCTAATAGAATAATTACAAATCGTAATACCAACTTCTCTTTGCAGTTTCTAAGCTAACTCTTTGACTGTTAGCTATTTTTAATTCTAAATCAGAAGATTGTTGTTCCGTTAATTTTACTATATCTGGGACAGGCCTCGTATGCCCTCTACCGAGATTTCTTTTAATTCCAGGCATTTTCTGATATCTATTTAAAGCCTGTAAAACATTTTCTGCAAAAATATAAGCGACCTGATCTCTCAGTCTTCCAGTTCCCTGATGTGCTCTATAAACATTAAGTTTAAACCATTTTCTATCTTTATCCATAAAATTACTCCTTAAATTAAATAAAATAATAGCAGAAAGATTTAAAAAGCTTCCCCATTTCCTTTATAAATCTTATCATAAAATATTAGGGAAATCAATCATGAGTGTCAAAAGATGTACAGAATGTAACAGCACAGACCTTTTCTACGACGAAGAAAAAGGAGAAGTTATCTGTAATGAATGTGGTCTTCTTATAGAGGAGAAAATGGTTGATACTGGAATAGATTTGTCTGGAAAGTTTGACAAATCAGAAAAAAAGGGTCGTGGAGGAGCTCCAATGTCAATGCAAAAATTTGATAAAGGACTTACAACAAATGTTGGAGAGATTTCAGACATCTACAAGTTAGACACAAAACAAACTAGAAAATTCTTAAGATTAAAAAAATGGCAGGAAAGAGTTTCAACAAGTATTGAAAGAAATCTAAGACTTGCTATGGCGGAACTTAGAAGAGTTTCTTCATATCTTAATCTACCAACAGTTGTTGGAGATGAAGCAGCTAGAATATACAATTTCGTTCTTCAAAGAGGTTATGTTCGAGGAAGATCAATGGAATCAGTAATCGCAGCTTGCATATATGCTGCTTGCAGATCATATAATATTCCAAGAACCCTTGATGAAATAGCTCAGGCATCAGATATGGAAAGAAAAGAAATTGGAAGAACTTATCGTTTTATTATTAGAAAATTAGTAATTAAAGTAACTCCATCTTCTCCAAATGATTATATTTCAAGATTCTCAAGTATTCTCCACTTATCACCAAAAACTCAAAATCACGCTCTAAAAATTCTAAAAAAAGCAGATGAAGAAGAACTAACTAGTGGAAGAGGTCCTGCTGGAATTGCAGCAGCTGCTTTATACGTAGCAGCTCTTTTAAACGATGAAAAGAAAACTCAAAGAGAAGTTGCGGATGTTGCAGGAATAACAGAGGTGACAATAAGAAACAGATATAAAGAATTAATCGACAAGTTAGGCCTCGAAGATAAAATGAAGTTGAATGAATTAGACAAGAAAAAGGTTAAGTAAAAGAGTAATTTATTCTAAAATAATAATTTGTTAATTTAAATCAAACATTCATATCAACCATATTTCTGTCACCACTCTTTAACAATAACTTACCGAAACATTTAAATACCACTACTTAATGGTGTCATTATCTTAAAATCATAATGAACAAAATGAAAGGTAAAATACTAGCAATTTTAGCATTCTTATCACTATTAGTGATTATGCCATTAGCATCAGCTGAAATAATCTGGTCTTTACCAACAGGCGTTCCTTTCTATATTTCAGGAAATAATACTTACGAAAACCAAACTTTAATAGTAAATGTAATAAATCCACAAAATAAAGTTTATTCATGTGCAGGATCAAGTTTAGATATTCCTCTAGAAATAAGAACAAACTTAAATGCATCATGTTATTATTCTCTAGATAATTCAGCTTGGATTGACTTAGGAAGAAGTACTCATTTTTCTCGAACTCTAACAGTTCCAAAGGGAAACCATCAATTAGTTGTATGGTGTAGAGCAGGAAATCAAGAATCAATAAAAACTGTTAATTTCTCTGTTAAGTCAAAAAGCAACGAAACTTTTTCAGACAGACAGCTAACTCAAGATCAAGCATATGAAGAATCAATAAGACAAATAAAATATGGAGAATGGAGATGTATAACTAATAGACTGCAAAGAACTGTTACAATAAATAATTTAGAACAAATGGAATATGGTCAGGTTTGTGGTTTGGAATTAAATCCAAGTGATGAAAATACTAGAATGAAAAACATCTTATGGATAATCCCAATAATCTTCTTTATACTAATCTTAATGGTTATAATTCTTATAGCATTGTTGATGTCAAGAGATCAATAAAGTTATTCTAAATTTAGTAAGCAAGTAATTCTCCAAAATAAACACTTTCACTATTATATTGATTTAGTGTTACTAAATTATCTTCTGGTTTTCCGCCTATTTTTGACCAATCAACTCTCATATATTTATTTGGTTTATAATTAGAATACTTTACTAAAAATTTGGATAAAGTATCTTTTTGCATTACACCACCATTTGCATTAGCAAACTGATGGGTAAATTCAATATCTGAAACTTTCCCTTCTTCATCATAAAAAATTTTTGTAACTGTAGCTACATGCGTATCACCCTGGAAAAAAACAACATCAAGCGGTTCCAATTCATCAAAGGTAACTTCAGTTCCTCCATTAGCCATAATTTTAGCAGGAAGTTTTTTTGCATCAAAACCTCTCGTACTTCCAAAAAGTTTCTCAATTTCAGTATCTTCTAAATTAGCAGAACCTTGTATAACACATCTAAAATTAGCTCCGCATCTATGTGGAGTCTTATAATAACTAGATTGAGACGCTTTCTCTATGGTTTCCTGTAAAACACTGTCAGAAACTCCTATAAATTTTATTCCACCCTTTAAATTAGTTTGAATATTTGTTTTTTTTGTATCTTCAAAAATAAAGTTTGATGGGATATATCCCTTATTATTACTTAATGGAAAAACCTCCTGTGCAAAAAAAGCTTCTCCTGTATCATAAAACCCATAATTATACCTATAATTTCCTAAAACAACATCGCCATTGCCAGAAATATGATTAATAGTTATTCCTTGGAGACCATTACTAACTTCTAATAAAGCCCCCCTAGGTTGTATAACTATATTGTCAGGATAAAAAATACCATTATCTTTTAAAAACTCCTCCCTTAATTTCCCAATAGTATTAGGTCCTATGAGTCCGTCCTGTTTTATGCTTTTAGACTTTTGATAGTTTTTAATTAAGCTATCGATTTGCTTAGAATCATAGTTATTTTGAATTTCCAACATATCTTTAATTTCTAAAGGTATTTCATTATAACTAAAATAACCTTTTTCAGGAAGGTTAATTTTGGGGAATCCATAGATACTAGCTAATGTTTCTCTGCCTATTACACCATCTAACTTAAGATTATTTTCCTGCTGAAATTTTATAACCTGATTATAAGTCTCCTGACTATAAGTGTCTCCACTTACCCCAAAAAAGTTATTTATCCACTTAGACTCATCCCCCATCTGGAAGTATCCTCTTTCAGGCAAGGCTATAAGATTATTAAAACCTATTTTATCAGAAGCATGTGTTGAAACCCCCAAACTTGAAAAAAGTTGAAAACCACTTCCTTCTATATGCAAAATATTTTTTTGCTGACCTTGCTGAAACAAAACAAAATTTCCACCACTACACTTAAACAAACAAACATCATTTCCATAAGCTTCAATTAAATCTCCATTAATTCTAGTTTTAGATCCTTTAGCAATATAAGCTCCTTCTGCATTATAGGATAAAATTCCCTCATTGAGAACATTCCCGTCAGGCAATTTAATATTCTTTCCATTAATCTCAACAACACCATCCTTAACAATAGGGGTCTCAGTTAAAGTTTCTCCATCAGGAATATCTAAGTTTGTCTTACTAGGTCTTGCAATAAATCCCTTCTTATAACTAACTCTTGTATTTGCAGGAGCTTTAACGATATTCTCATTAAAATTATATACGCCACCTTTATCATTAACTAAAAAGCTCGCTGAAAAAATATTGCCATATTGATCTAATGATAAATAAGAATCTCCTTTATCACTTGCTACAATATTTCTAAAATCAACCTTTTTGTTAGAAACTTTATCGATAATTGAAAAATATGAATTTTCCTCATTAAAGCTTAAAATTGTTATACCTTCTTTAGTTTTTTCAGCTCTTAAATTACTTGCCACAAAGTTATTTTTATCATTATCAAAGAAGTTAGTTAAATCTGCCTCTTTTCCATGTTCAATCTGTAAAATTCCCTCATCAACAAGCCCCTGATCATTAAATTGTAAGTCCTCTTTAATACTTACATCTTTACTATCAATTAAGGGTTTAATTTGATTGTAAAAATTAACTATTTTACCAAGAGAGGGATTAATTTTGGATACTTGATTCAATAAAGCCTGACTAACAACGCTTGTTATTTTTTGAACAGCACAAGCAGCAGGATTAGCTACACATAAAGCAACATTAACAATGCTATTAACTGCCTGTCCTGCTTGAGGATCAATAAAACTTAATCCCTGCATACCAAGTTGAGCAATAATTCCAGCAGAAGCAAAGTTTGTTAATAAAATAATAAAAATAAAAAATAAGACAATAATTTTTAACTTATTATCAATAACCATGCCTTTATTGTATTTTTTGCTTATATTATTAAATTTCATTTTTATCGTATATTTTTTTAAGTCTTATAAAATTTATGTGCAAAAGAAAAAAACTCTGTTTTCTTATCGGAATTTTCTTTAATAAGATTATAAATAATTATTCTAGAATTGTTTACTATACCTTCAGCATCTTGATTACTTATATTAAGATTATTTTTCTTTGCAATATCTGAAATGCAAGATAAACAAATACTATCTTCATTTTCCAATTGTATCTCTGTAAGTTGAACTGAAACATTATGCAAAAGTAAATAATTTGTTTTCTCTTGAAAATCATAATTATCTAACAGAATTTTTTTATTACCTATATCAAGATAAACTGGAAAATAAAGTAAAGAGTTAACAACATCCTTAGTTAAACTGGTCTTAACATTTAAATTATCAATATTATAAGTTAAGTTAGTATCAATCTGCAAATTATTTAAGTTTAGACAATCTTTAATGTTGTTTGTAATAGCATCATTAAGCTCCTTTTCTAATTGTTCTTTATTAGGTATTATTTTGTTTTTGTCAAGATAATAAGGAATATATCTGCTTAAAGATAAATTATCAGTCCGATAAAAAACAGATTTATCGGGAGTTGTAAAATATCCACCTTGCAAACCATTATAAAATAATGCATTATCAGTAGAATCTTTTAGACAATTTGTGATATAATCATTTACCTGAATAACTCTGTCATCTTTCCCACTAAAAATACTAAGAATAAAATGTCTTGCATTACTGTTAACGCTCAAGACAAGAATAATTCCTGCCACAATTACAATAGCAATTATAATGAAAATAGTTACCTGAGCTTTTTTAGATTTCTTCACCCCTTTATTCATCTAATAAATAAAGAATTAAGATATATAAAATATATGCTGATGAAAAGGCTTAATTAAAATTATTCACATAATAAACCTAAAATCAAGAAGTCCTTGCGTATACCTCGGCTTAAAAGCCGAGGTTTGTTCGGGACTTCTAGATGATCCAAAACCAAGAAAAGCTATGCTTTTCTGGCCCAGAAAATCTAAAAAAATTATCAAGATTTTCTAGGATCTAAAACCCCAAAATTACTACCACATTCTAAAGAATGTGGTTTTAGAGTTATGGACATAATGAAAAAAGATATAATTAAAAACACTTCCCATTATTAATTAATAATCTTATTAGTAGGGAAAGTTTGAGAATTAGTAAGGAGAGTTCATAAAGAGAACCAGGGGTTTTTTTATGCGGGTGTGCCAGAGCGGTCAAATGGGGTGGACTCAAAATCCACTAGCTTAGTGCTTACATAGGTTCGAATCCTATCACCCGCATTGATATGATTCGAAAGGTTCGAATGTTTTTATTCGTAAGAATAAATAACTCCCAAAATCATTTGATTTTTAGGACCTATCTCTCGCATTGATTTTTCTTAAGCAACTAACCCAGAATTAAAACAAAGATTATTTACTTTATTAGCATTATTAATACGAGATTGTAAGCTTTCTATACCTGGTATTTCATATAAATCCATAAACACTCTTGTTGCGCTATTAATACTAATTGTTTTAATGAGAGCACCATATGCATTTCTCTTAGATCCTCCGCCATTTCCTCCACTTCCTTTTAATTCATGATTAACAAATTCTAGCTGAGTTTGAAAATCACTAACATCTTTTGGAGGAGATTTTGCTTTAGCAAAATTTTCTAAATTAGTTCTTCTCTCAAATCTCCATTGAGCAATACCATAAGCACTACCGCTATCTCCAAGAATTGTTGTATCAAATCTAGATTCATGAATTAGATTTCCAATAATTCCAGATGTCTGAACTTCACTATAACCCTGAGAACCAAAATAATCGCATGCAAATTGAATTTTATCGTTTAATGAAGAAGGTGAAGTTGTTGAACTTTTAGCTTTACAACATCTGTCTGTAACATCATGACTATTTACTTCACTAGATATAACATTAATAGTAATATCATCTTCACTATCCTTACATAAACTTCCCGTAGTCCATGCTCCACCAAGACCAACACAACTTTGTGCAGTTGTTCCAGTCGTAGGAGTGCTAGGAGTTTCCTCTCTTTCTTTACTCTCAATCTTCTTTTTATTCACCCAATCATTTTCAGCAACCGCCCCATAAAACTTAGACCGATAATAAAGAAGCATACCTTCTTGATCACTTGTTAAAACATATTTATTTTCTATATCCTTAATTAAATTATTAACCGTTTCGGCATCAGAATCAAAATTAACCTCTTCCTCTCCGCTATAACTAAATGCTTTCCATTCCAAATCACTTATTTTTTTCTCTAAATCTAAAAATATAGGGGCTATTGTAAAGTCATCAATAAATTTCTTTCCTTCACTCTCTAAAGATTCTCTTATAGCATCTAACTCTGAAATAGTCTTATTTCTAGCTCCTGCATTTTCAGGAGTTATTGCCTTGCCAATAGATTCTCTATCAAGCCAACAACCTACTTTTACATCACCACAATATCCTAGTCTTTGCCATCTTTCAGGACTAGTTGTTAATCCAGGATTGCTTGTTGCACAAACTCTTATTATACCAGAATTATATATTTGTGGAGTTATTGCTTCTTCAACTCCAGCTTGTATATTTGGATTTGCTAAAGCCAAAGGATCAGGTTCTCCACTCACACAAGCTTTCTCTGTTGTAACCTGATCAGTAAGCTGATTCTTAATATAAGAATCTCTTAAATAATTTACAGCAAAGCTTGTAGAAACTTGTTTAAATCCGCATTTTTCTTGAGCATTTATTCTAACACATAATTGTTGATAATTAGATGGTGCTGTAAAGTCTCTAGCCTCATCAACATACTCTCCTCTTCCAATAAATCCAGTAGCAACATGTACATTTCCAGTTGGCTGGAAAAATGAACTTCCAGGAGAATCTTTCAGATAAATACTATATTGAACTCCAAGATCATTACCGGCAAAAATATGGAAATAAACTTTATATTGTGAAATTCCTTGAACAGTTGCATCTGTTTGTTTTATCTCTGTAAACCAAGCACTAAATTGACTAGGTGAATCTGGTTCTATCAAAGTTTTAAATTTATTAGGATATTTAGTTGAAACAAATGCTTTACAAACAGGACTTCCAATATCTTGTGTAGATCTAACTCTAAATGCATTAAGAGCATTAACTCCATAAGAACCTTTAAAATAATCAATAGAGTTTTGCATATTACTCCACGCACTCTGAACACTAAGATACTCTCCTCCTCCCCTCATACCTTTTCCAGTAGCTTTTTCTAATAATTTTGGAAGTATAACATTTGCTGCCGGAGAAATTTGTTTCCAGAAAAATTCACAAGTATAAATAGCTGTTATCTCATCACAAATACCAACATACTGTCCAGAATTTAAATTTTCTTGCAAACAATCTCTTGAAGCTTTAAGTATAGAAACATAATTATCAACTCCAGCATGTATTCCAGTTAAACAAACAGGTATAACAATTCCTTCTTTATAATTTGGCAAACACATAAATATTCCTCCAACAATTCCTGTCTGAATAACATCGCTAGCATAATACTTTCCTCCAAGATTACATCTGCTTGAAGGGCAAATTACAGGATCACAAACATTAAACATTAATTGACAGTCTTTTGGAGACATAAAGTCTTGACATTGTGTTCCTGGAAGATTAGCTGCAGGATTTCCAACTTTAACACTTCCAACTCCTGGAACATTAACTCTTTGAACTCCAGGAGAATACTGACTTGCAACTTTTTCCAAAGCACTAATAGATCTTTTAACTAATTCACTTGCTTTAGTTTCAGAAAGTCCAGGGAATGTATTCAAAGCCTGTCCAGTATTAACATTAAACATCTCACACTCATCATCTCCTAAACCAGAATTAAATTCCTCTCTTCCATTAGTTCCAACATTACATAACCAAAAACTTGAAACTTTTCCACTATCTTCAAATGCTTTTATATTTCCAAATGTCGGCAGAGTTTGTTTAGTTGCTGCATACCATCCTTCTTTCAAATCAATAGGAGTAACAGCAGGCATTCCTTTGTAAGGATCTGTTTCATAATATCTTACTTCCGGATTTTTATAAGAATTTTGATAACTTCCAGCGTCTTTCTTAATAAAATAAGAATACTGGCCTGAAATCTCATCTAAAATAGTTGTATCTTCAACTTTAGTTCCAACACCACTATTAGTATTAACAGTATAAATATTACCTCTATCTACAGTATATTTATCGTCAGAAGTTTTTGTAAGTACTGCAAAATATGCATTTCCTTTTTTATCATAAACAACATGTAATGGAACTTGTTCATTAGAACCAGGAATAGATGCTTTATATCCAGAATAAAATCTAGGAGTTTGTCCCTGATCAAGATAAGGTGT
This sequence comes from Nanobdellota archaeon, assembly GCA_038045565.1. Classification (GTDB taxonomy): domain Archaea; phylum Nanobdellota; class Nanobdellia; order Pacearchaeales; family GW2011-AR1; genus JACPLR01. The sequence continues at coordinate 16,044 of JBBSXX010000006.1, read as the reverse complement.
ATCAACACCTAAACTTCCAATTCCTTTAAGCTGTTTCTGAGCATCTTCAGCCAAGCTCTTTGCTTCATCATACTCTTTCAATTTATTAACCTGATTCAAATCGTCATAAAGTTTCTTATTTGCAATTTCCTTAACTGAAGAACTTGCCTGAGGATCATTAGCTAAATCTGAATAAAGTTTTATCTCCCTCAACTGTTCATAACTTACACTATCACTTTTTAATGCACTGGAAAATACGTCATTAAACTTCACTTCTTCTTTTTCGCTTCCTTCTTTTCCATTATTAGCAACAATATTCTTTTCAGATAAATCACCTTTCAAAGTTTCAAAGTATTTGTTTCTAGCGCCATTATAATCAATAGATTTTCCCCCAAATACTCCATCTCCTTTTTTAACAAAACCACCATCTAATTCAAGTTTAGAAATTTGGCTGTTAACACTCTCAATTTTGGTTGAAACTAAACTTACATCTTTTTCAATTAAATCATTATTTTTCCTAAAACAATCATCTAACGAATTGTAAGGACCAGAAGCCATGTCAGGATTTGATGACACCCCACCATTAGCAATAGCCTCTGCACAAAGATCATTCCATCCACCACTAGTTCTCATCACCTCTGTTCTTGCAATTGCCTTTCCTCCAAGATTACTAAATAGATTTTTAACTTGAAGCGTAGCGCTAGTTGCAAAACATGCAGCTTTCATTCCTTTAACAACTTTGCCAAGAGAATTAGAAATATTCTGCCACTCATTAATACTCTGATTTAATCTTTTTATTCTCTCACTAGTTTTCTGAGGAGAAAGTTGTATAGCTCTCTTCTCAATACCAATATTATAACTTACATTAACCTCGCTTCCAATATTTCTATTAATAGGTTCTAGTTTTATTTTTGCATTTCTTTGCAGATGAATTTCCTTAACAAAAATATTCTTGCCACATATCACTTTTTGAGATCTAAAATTTATTCTTCCATTCTCTCCAGAAATGCTCTCAGTCTTATCTCCAAAAATACATTTAGCATCGATATTTATTCCATCTTCATCAAAACTCTTCATTTGAATATAAAATCCAGAAGAATTTTTAGGTATTATAAACTCTCCATTATTAGATAATCTTCTATCAACATTATCAACCAACACCTCAACACCTTTCTCATCAAATGAAGGTTCACTTATGTCTGTAAGAGTTATAACTCTAATGGAATTTCCACTATCTAATATATAACTTGCTTTAGAATTATCAAAATTTAAATTAGCTGTTTGTACACTAGATATAGAATCATATCTCTCACTTAATTTATTTGAAAGATCTAAAAGAGTTTTATCTTTATTCTTTCCACTTGAAAGTTTAATTGCATTAACTAAAGATTTCTTCCCAATACTAACACCATCTTCCTTTGAAATAGTTCCATTATAATCATCATCAACAGTTTCATATGAATCAATAGCGCTTAAGAAAGAAGTTTCAAATTCGCTATCTCCTGAATCAATATCCTCAGTTCCTCCAAATCCAACGAATTTGATTTTCTTACCACCACTAAAACTACCTTCTTCATTTTCAGATAAAGATAAAATTTCCACCCCTTCGATTGTTGAACCTTTTTTATTCATATAATCATTTAAAGAAGATTTCAAATTTTCATCAAATGGTTTATCTGTAAGCAAAAGTATTGCTATATTCTTATCTTCAATATTATTTATATTAACAAGATAAACTTTTTTCTCAATTTCTTTCCCATTTTCTGTTACTTTAATTGAATCCAAAACATCACCAATGTTATAAGATCCTCTAGTTCCATCAATCTCAAAATTAGATCCTCTATAACTTAATTCTAAGTTGAAAGGTTTACCATTACATTTAAGACTAACACTTCCATAACCATAACCAGAACTTTTTACATCTCTAACATTACAAAGTCCATTAGCAAAAACCATACCTTTGTAAACATCATAACTATCTCCATCAATGTTAATAGTTGCTTGAGTATTTGCCGGAACAACATCGACCAAATTAAGTCTATAAGCAGCATTACAATAAAATCCTGGCAGATAAAGTTCACTAGATGATTTCCCTTTTTCTAATCTGTAAGAACTAATCTTATGTTCTTTATCTCTATAAACAGAAACATCTGCAAAATTCCCCTCAACTCTTTCTACTCTCACAAAACCTTTTCCATCAAAAAATCCATACTTAGTATAATCACTATTCCATTTTTCATCATTTAGCGGAGGAATAATTAATTCATTAACTCCTGCTCCAAAACCATTGGGAACATCATATGTAATTCTAGCTGTTAAGTTTCCAGAAACAAAATCACTCATGTTATTTTCATTAGGATTTCTTTTTAAAATTATAACTGCATAACCAATATTATCTAAAGTTGGAAATCCTTGAGTATTTATTCTAGGAGATAAAAGAGCTCTAGGCCTATAATAAGAAACTCCTGCAACTTCTTTAGGTAAAGCACCTCTACTAGTAAATCCAATATTTTTTATATACTCTGCCTGAACAGCAGGATTTATCTGAATAGCTTGTAACTTACAAAAAACCGGAACATTTTGTTCAGAAAGTAAATCACTTCTAACAACAACTGGAGAACATCCAGCAGGAGCTATTTGAACAATAAAATCTTGTCTCTCTCTGCAAATTTCTTGATAATCTTGATATCCATTTGCATAAATTCCATAATACGAATAGTCAGATGTTGGCCCTTGAAATCCTGACTGATAATATTGAGGATTAGAAGAAACAAAACTTCCACCATTTCCACCTGAAAATCCTCCTCCTTGAGGGCCAGAAAATCCAGCTCCTCCACTCGGCCCGTTAAATTGAGCATATGAAAAGTTAACTGATAAAATAGCTAATATTAAACAAGCTATAATTAAAGTAAAAAATAAAAATGTAAGTTTCAAAAAGGAAGCTTCATAAAAGAAGGTAGCAGGATTCATAAGTCTGGTTGCTGGATGCATAGAAACCCGCCGGTGGTTTTTATTAGTCATTGAAAGTTAACCTCCACAGGATTGCTCTCATAAAGCTCATAATTTTGTTGTAATTGATCTAAACTAGCAGGATTTGGCAGAGAACGAATTCTAACCTCAATAGCATTTGAGTTTTTTAATTCACTTTCTAAAATATACTCGCTAGATTTGCCTCCAGCACTTAAAGCATTATCAAGTTTTTGTGAAGGAATATCGATATTGAAGCACTCTTCATTTGTTTTCCCCAAAAACCCAAATAATCCCGGAGCTGGAACATCCACACATTGTCTAGTTGAACTTTGAGGGATAGTTAATGAAGACCCGCTAAATACCTGAACAGATATATTATAAAATTCTTCACTTAACTTAATATTTTTAGTATCAGGATAAACAGCTGTCTGAGAATTTTTAGCACTCTCAAAATTAATTAAAGCTAACCCATTAAATGAATCATCAATTTCTCTTCCATCAATAAATAATTTTATAGGTTTATCATAAAGTTTATCCATTAAGATATTTGCTGTTCCTCCTTCATTAGTAGAAATTACATACTGGCTTGAAACATAACCTTCTGCTTCTGCAACAATAATACCATTAACACATTGTGGGAAGTTACCAGAGAATATAGCATTACTTCCTTCAATACTTGTTTTTCCAATTCCACACTCAGTTTCAATACATCTAAATTTAAGATTAGCTTCAATAGGATTTAAGTCAGAATTGTAACTATAAACATCTATAGGAGTATTCTTAAAATTACAAAGTTGATCAATAGTTCCTTCCTGGCTAATAGATTCTTCTCCAGTTATAGCATCTCTTGGAACACTCTTATCAAGAACAATAGATACTGGGAATTGGAAAAGTTCATTACCATCATAAACCTGGACTAAAACAGGATAATAAACATCATAAACAAAATGATAAGGAACATAACAGAAGCCTAAAATTCCAAGACCTGATTCTAATCCAACCGGGTTAGCAATCATTACATTTCCATCAACAGGCCAAATCTCAACTCTAGTTGGCCAGCTAGTATCATACATAAAGTTTACAGCTTCTCCAGAATCAGCCTTTATGCCATTAATAACAAAATATTTTTCTTGGGAATTTTTCAAACTATAATAATCTCCTTCAACTTTAAGAGCAGCAACATTAGCAGATAATCCTTGTTTCAGTTCGTTTGAAACATTTGCAGGATTCCAGATTAAAGGCTTACAACTAAGCTCGGTTCCATCAACAGGAGCATATGATCTAAGAACATCAACAGAAAAGTTTTCTAAAAATGCCTCTTTTTTCTCCTTATTATAAATATCTAAAGCAAGTCCATAAAATTTCCCAAATTTACTTTCAACCTGAACATTATGATCTCTCTTAACAGCATTACTCTCTCCTTTAGAAACAAATAAATCCATCTTAACATTAACCTCCACGATATCATCAAAAATTTTAACGCTAGAAACAGGTTTTGAATTATTTATAACAAAACCTTGTTCCATAAATCCAGTAAAATCACAATTTCTCAATTCTTCATCAAGATAATTTTCAATTTCATTTTGTATTTTAGTTTTTGAAGGTACTTGTTCCCTTACTACCCCATTCCCACTAATATAATACCAATAAGGTACAGGATTTCCTAAAAAGTCTAATTGAGAGGAAAAGGGAGCATACTCATTTCCAGGTTGGAATTCAAGTTTTGATGTATCTATATATCCTCCTTGAAGTCCTGCAATATTCAATGCATTAAGAGTTGCTTGTTTTTCACAGTCAGCAAATGAACTATAAACCTCCTCAAAATCCCCCGAGGTTTGTTTTGGAAAGAGAGAATCTCTAAAAATAAATACAGTTACAACTCCAACAACAATAACTATAGCAATTATAATAAAAATAGTTACCTGAGCCTTTTTATTCATTTTATAATTAGTGGTTGCGGGATGCATAGAAACCCGCTGGTGGTTTTTATTCATTATTTCTTACCTCCAGAATCAATTTTTTTCTTGATAAGTTCAATTATCTCACTGTTAATATCATTTTTAATAGAATCTTTAAATCTAACCCAAAGCTTCTCATCTTCAATAAGTAAAAGATATTTCTTCAATTTAGCAACCTCTTTAGTTCTTTTCAAAAACAAAAAGCAAAATCTGATATATAAATGTTTCTTACTAACTTACTTAGTAAGTTAGTTACTAATAAGATCCTTAAGAAAGTTATTTAAACAAGTATTTTAGCAAATTCTAATGGAATATATTATTGAAGAATTAAGAAGAGATAGTAGTAATGGGCATACTTTCACAATCCTTTTCGGAGAAAAAATTACGTTAGAACAAGCAGTTGAAAAGTTACTTGTAATGCTACCTCAAGACAATGGTCCTCAGGATCATTTTGTATCAAAAGAGAGTAAATACGGACATATTAAACTAAAACATGGCGAGTTATTTATTAAAGATGAAAGAACTGATGTTGAAAAATTAAGAGATAATTATTCAGCTAATGATACATACAGAGTAACTGAAAATAATATGAGCTTCGATCAATTAGAAGAATTGTACTTATTCTTACAAAATAGATAAAATGGCCCTGCCAGGAGTCGAACCTGGGTATCATCCACGTCAAGGATGTGTCGTAGCCGTTGGACCACAGGGCCTATGAAAGATAAAAATTGAACATTTAAAGAACTAATGTTTTGTTAATTTTGCTTTACTTCCTCCTTTAACCTGCCCCCAATAATCAGAAACTAATTCTATGTCAAATGAATCTGGATCAATCTTAGAAAGATGACATAAATTATCAAATAAATCCTTGGGCAATAGTCTTATCGCAGAAAAGTAATTTTTCATTGTTGAATATCTTACATCAAGCCCAAACTGTTCAAAATCTTTTATGCTCGGACATTTAGTTCTAATAAGAACCTCTCTTAAGAATTTCTTCTGTATTTCTCTACTCTTAAATTTTATTCGCATAGATTAACTGTGTGGCCAAGCTATAAAAAGCTTTTTAAACTCATAAAATTAAGAGTTAATATGAAAAAGCCAAAGGCAACTAAAAGATACTGCCCTTTTTGTAATAAAAAGACAGATCATAAAATAAAATTATTATCAACTGGAATTAAACGAGGTTCTCTTAAAAGAGGAGGTATCCCTCGTGCAAAACTACGAGGATTAGGAGTTGGTTTCGGAAATAAAGGGAAATGGGGAAGTAAACCTGCTATTGGAAAATGGAAGAGAAAAACAAAAAATACTAAAAAAGCTGTATTTATTTATACTTGTCAAACTTGTAAAAAATCACATCAATCTAAAAAAGGAAAAAGAACAAGTAAAGCAATACTCGAATAAAAATGATAAATCTAAATAAAAACAGTTATAAGGGAAGTTTGATGCACAATCTTAGGAGATTGATGCGTCAAAGAACCTAGGTTCTTTACGCATGGCTACTGAAAAGAAAAAATTTCTACCTGTAAAAATACCTTCCTTAAACAAGGAATTTGAATTATATGGAAATTCTATTTCAAATTTTGATAATAAAACAATAAAGCTAGATTTAACATCTGAATTAAGAGGAAAGGGTGCTGAATTAAGACTTGCAATTAATGTAAAGGATAATGAAGCAATAGCACACCCTATTGAATTAACATTAATGGGTTCATATATAAGAAGAATGATGAGAAAGGGAACAGATTATGTTGAAAATTCTTTTGAGGTTAAATTAAAAGACCATAAAGTAAGAATAAAAACATTCTTAATAACTAGAAAAAAAGTTTCAAGAGATGTTAGAACAGCTCTAAGAGACACTGTTAAAAAAGAAGTAATAATATATGTTGAACCTAAGACTTTTGAAAATGTGGTTTTAGACATTGTTAATAATAAGTTGCAAAAAGAACTAATAGTGAAATTAAAAAAGATATATCCTCTTGCATTATGTGAAATAAAGTCTATAGCAATTATAGGCAAAGTAAAAGATATAAAGATGACAGAGCCAGAGACAGAAAAATAAAATGAAAAATAAAATGGTTGCGGGATGCATAGAAACCCGCTGGAGGTTTTTATGTTACAACAAACACTAGTTCTGATAAAACCTGATGGAGTTGAAAGAGGGTTAATTGGAGAAATAATAAAAAGATTTGAGCAAAGAGGCTTAAAAATTGTTGGTATGAAAATGGTTAATGTTGAAAGATCATTAGCTGAAAGCCATTATGCTGAGTCAATAGCAACAAAACATGGAAAACATGTAAGAGATTATTTGTTAGATTATGTTACAAGCGGTCCAGTAGTAGCGATTATAATTCAAGGAAGTAATGCAATAAGCACTGTTAGAAAGATAGTAGGTTCGACCTATCCTGGAGAGGCGGATCTTGGAACAATAAGAGGAGATTTTGCCCATGCATCAAAAGAATATGTTAAAAAGAATAATCAAGGTCATAATTTAATCCATGCCTCAGAAAATGAAGAAGACGCTAAAAAAGAGTTAGCCTTATGGTTTACTGAAACTGAAATACATGACTATAAATTAAGTCATGAAAACCATATCTATTAGTTCTAATAAACCTTTTAAAGTAAAAATCACTAACAATTTTATAAAGGCAAAGTTTAATAAACATAAAAAGGAAAGTTTGATAAAGAAAACCTTTGGTTGTCTTTATGCCTCCATAGCTCAGTGGTAGAGCGGCGGTTTTGTAAACCGTAGGCCGAGGGTTCAACCCCCTCTGGAGGCTTTTCTATATCTTTTAACTAAACTTATAAAATAAATTTAATATATATTTTGAAAATAGAAGGGTAATTACATACCAGAGTCTTTATGTGTTTGCTTAATCTTTTTCATTACAAATGCTCTGATTTTTTCAGTCCCATTAACATCTATAGCAGGCAAATATCCCTCGCTCTTGTATTGCCTATTTCCTCCTCTTCCAAATCTAATTCCATGTTGGCCTCCAAATCCCGATTGTCCAGCTGTTTCAATTTGAACTGTTGAGAATCCAAACATTCTAGCAATAATTCCCCTCTGTATATCTACATTTTGAACTCTTTCATAAGGAATAGAAGAATATTTCTTCCATATAATGCCCTGCTCAATTTTAATTTCGTCATTATTTATTTCGTATAAAAAACGATTATATGACATTCGGGCATATATTTCAGCAACAACAACCACAAACAAGATATAAAATATAATTGCCGTAACAACTGCCATACTAATTGAGTCTCCTCCAAAAAGTCTGAATATTTGAAAGCTCCAAACAGCAATAATTATGCAAATAATAAATAAAGAATAATAAGCTCTCACCCTATAAATCCATCGACCACCAGGATGTAAGTTATTCATTTTATTTTTTCCGTGTAATCTTTTTCATTACAAATGCTCTGATTTTTTCAGCTTGATTAGTTTCTACAGCAGGAATATAACCTTCTGAAGACAGTTGTGCAGAATAGCCAGCAGTTTGGATCATAATACTTGAAAATCCAAACATTCTAGCAATAATTCCTCTACGGACATCAACGTTTTGTATTCTTTGATACGGAACATTACTATATCTCTTCCAAATAATCCCTCTTTCTAACTTTAAACCATCATCATTAAACTCATAAAACCATCGATTGTATGACATTCGGGCATATATTTCACTTGCAACAATAACAAACAATATATAACCTAAAATAGAAAGAAGAATAATTACTAAAATTGAACTAGCAGAACTTCCAGTAAGAGTAAAAAGAAATCCCACTATAGGAGCAATTACCCATATTCCAAAAAAGATTCCAAAAAAACCAAAAAGAAAATATCCCCCAACACGAAACTGCCATTTCGCTCCTAGATGCAATCTTTCCATAATATAAAGTTGTAAACTTACTTTTTATATCTTTTTATACAAATTTTTAAAAAAATATGAATAAAACAAAATATTAAAAATTTTCTATCCTCAAACACTCACACTAGAATTAACTTTTGAAGTATCTTTTAAATTATACTCTCCAGGACTTAATAAGAAAACGTAAGACATTGAATTATCTGTTAAACCTATTAAATTCCCACTTCCTTCGGGAAATTTGAATGGTTTATTTGCAGTCATATTATACTCATATCCATTAAATACGAGAATAAATTGCTTTCCACAAGTAAGATAAGCCCCATCATATAAACAAACATCTTCTATCAAATCAAGTCTACTTGCCTGATTTAAAGCTATAAAGAAATAAGTGCCCAAAAAAAGTAAAATAATTACTCCAATTAAAATAATTCCAGAAAATAGAAAAATTCTTCTAAAAGAATATCCGTTATTCATCAAATTCCCTTTTTGAAACCCTGCAGGCATATATAATTAATGAAAAATGGATATATAAAATTACCTTTCTCCTTCATCAAGTATAACCTGAGCGAGTTTATCAGAGACAAATATCTCTGCGACCTGTTTTGGCAGTAAAGTAATTTCATCTTTCTTAAACGGACCTATCGTTTTCCCATCAAGTCCAATAAGCTCTTCAACATTATCTAAAAATAGTATCAGCTTCATTTCTTGATCAACACCATAATTCGAACTTCCATTTAAGTCAAAAGATAACCTTTTTTCAGCCTCTTGAACAGATACCATTATTTTATCAAAAAGCTCTCTTTCAAAGTCAAGCATATTATCAAAATCTCTTTTATTTATGCCTGTTTCACTTGCCACAAAAGCAAGACTAAGAAGTTTTTTCTTTCTTAAAAGCATAAGTTCCTTGAATATTGATGCTGCATTTTCAATCTGTTTTTTTGTTTTTGCAATATCTTCGGAAAATAATTCACTCTGACCTGTTTGTTGACTTAAATTTCTTTTTTCTTGAAAATAATTAGACACCTCAATAACAAATTTCTTTGGTATTGGCTGAAGCTGTTCACTATACCTCTCTTTTCTTAAGGCTTCATATATATCACTATAACTAATCATCCCTCCATAAAAATAAGTAAATTTATAACGATTATGGTTGTAAAGCGTCAGATTTATAACCCCCTTCTAGCTTAATTTTTTATGTTTAAGTTTTTAAAAGAAAAGCTTCAAGGAATCTTCAAATCAGCAGGAGAAGATGAAACTTTAGAAGAAAATCAAAAGGAAGTTGAAAAAGAAACAAAAAAGATAGAGAAAGCTAAAGAAAAGGCAAAAAAAGCTGTAAAAGAAGATAAAAAAACTAAATTAAAACCTAAGAGAGAGAAAGAGGTTGAAAAAGAAGAAAAAATTTCTGAAAAAATTGATCAAGCAATAGAGGTTTCAGAGCAGGAAATTGAGAAAAATATAGAGAAAGAAGTTGAAAGAGAAGTTGAACAGGAAATAAAAGAGGATAAAGAAAAAATAATATTAGAAGAATTAAATCTAGAAAAAATTAAGGAAGAACAAGATAAAGTAGGAGAGAAAAAGAGTTTCTTTAATATATTTAAGAGAAAAAAGTCTGTTGAAGAAGTTGCCCAAAAAAAAGAAGAGTATGAAAAAGAGTTAGAAGAAATTGAAGATCTTGAAGAAAAAAGGGAAGAAAGGAAAGTAGGCATTTTATCAAAAATTCAAAGGAGTTTCAACACAATAAAAATAGATCAAGAAAAATTCAATGAAATATTTGAAAATCTTGAATTAGTAATGCTTGAAAGTAATGTTGCCCTAACAGTTATTGATAAAATAAAAGAAGATATGCAGAAAAGTCTTTTAGATGTTGAAATAAAAAAATCAGAATTAGAAAATGAAATTAAAAGCACATTAAAAAACTCTCTGGAAGGAATATTATTAGAACCATATAATATAATAGAAAAAATTAATTCTAAAACCGGAACTTTTGTAATTTTATTCTTTGGAATAAATGGGGCAGGAAAAACAACTACAATAGCAAAAATAGCCCATATGCTTCAAAAAAATAATATCTCTTGTGTTTTAGCAGCTGCAGATACATTTAGGGCAGCTTCAATAGAACAACTCCAAAAACACGGAGAAAAATTAAATGTAAAGGTTATTCATCAGAATTATGGGGCCGACCCTGCAGCAGTAGGATTTGATGCAATAAAATATGCAGAGGCCCATAACATTAAAGTTGTTTTAATAGATACTGCAGGAAGAATGCATACAAAAGAAAACTTATTAAAAGAAATGGAAAAAATAGTACGAGTTACAAAACCTGACTTAAAGATTTTCGTGGCAGAATCTATAACTGGTAATGATGCAACAGAACAAGCAAAGAATTTTAATGAAACAGCAGGCATTGATGGAACAATCCTCAGCAAAGCTGATGTGGATGAGAATGGAGGAACTTCAATCTCAATAGGTTATGTTACAAAAAAACCAATACTCTTCCTTGGAACAGGACAGGAATACGATGACTTAGAAATTTTCTCACCAAAGAAAGTTATTCAGCAACTAGGTTTAGAGTAAGAATAAATTAAATTCCATCTCCAAGATCATAATCTTGAGATTTATGAACATCATGTCGAAATGATACTCCTAAGGGTTGTATTTTATAATTTTCATCATATTCTTTTTTAAAAGATTCAATTAATAAATGAAAAAATTCTCCTACAGCATCATAGCATGGCCTAATCAAAGGGTTTGATAAAACATATCTATTTATTATTTTTTGTTTAACTGGAAGTTCAATAGCTTCAAATCTTTCCAATCCAGCACTAGCATTAGGCCAAACTTCAAGCCAGGCATTTATTTCTGGAGATTCGTGCTTTAAATTATTTGGACAATATACTAATCCTATCATAAAATAACCATTACTCCCAACTTCAAACCTAATAAATTCTTTATCACATTCTAAACAATATCCCGTAGGATTATCTAAAACTAAATCTTCAACAGAACCAACTAACTTAATTAATGGATTAAGTTCAGGATTACTTTTTACATCTTCCCATATATGATTCCAAGTTTCTATTTTAGGTAAATAAAAACCATGAACATCTAAAGGTGTTGGCTTTCTGGGGTGTTTCCATCCCTGTCGCATTATTCCAAGCTTATAATCATTCATAAAAAACCAATAAAAATACTATTTTTAAGCATTTCTATTTAAAACCACAACTTTATTAACCCTTTTTCTACTTGTTTTTATATGCTCGAGAGTCTAAAAAACGTATTAAAGAAAAGCGTGGAAAAAATCAGTTCTGCTATTTTTGTAGATAAATCTCTAGTAGAGTCAATTGTAAAAGACCTTCAAAGAGCATTAATTATGGCAGATGTTAATATTTCTTTAGTTAAGGAAATAACAGATAAAATAAAGGTTGAAGCTGAAAAATATGTTAAAAATATAGAGAAAAAAGAGCATTTAATCAAGTTGTTACATGATGAAATAACAAGAATTATTGGTGGGGAGAGAAAAGAACTAATTCTAGGCAAGAAAGATTCTATTTTATTTGTTGGATTATATGGAACTGGTAAATGTGTTCACGAAAAAAGTAAAATTCAATTAAGTAATGGGCAAATGCCCCAAATTAAAGCATTATACGAACAATATAAAAATCAAGAAAAAGAAGAATTTTTAGAAGACGGAACAATAATAGACATCACTCATAAAAACCTTTTAGTTCCCTCTTTCAACCCTCAAACTGCAAAAATAGAACACAAAAGAGCTACTCACCTCTGGAAGTTAAAAAAAGATTCTTTATTTAAAATAAATGTAGATAATGGAAATGATTATTCAATTAAGGTTACTCCAGAACATCCTTTTTTTGTGCTTAGAAATGGTTTTGTAACACAAATACGTGCAGATAAATTAAAACAAGATGATTACATTGCCTTACCACGAGAATTTAATATTATAACAAATAATGCGTACTTGCTCGAAGACTTAAAAAAATTAAATTTTTTTGTATATCTAAATAACGAAGAATCAAAACAAATAATAAAAAATCAAAATAAATCTCTTAAAGAAATTCATCAAGCATTAATAAATAAAATAAATTACTGCTCTTTATCCTCAAAGGTAAAAAGGGGCATTATCCCTATTGAATTAATTAATGAAAAAACTAATTATCTTAAAATTAAAGGGCATAATGATTCAAAAATAATAACTTTTCCCTTATTTATTAACTCAGATTTTGCAGAATTCTTAGGATATATAATGGGTGATGGAAATATAAGAAAAAATTATCTCCAAATGTCAAGTGAAGATCAAGAAATAATAAAAAGAGTTGAAGAATTATCCCTTTCCTTATTTAATATTAAACCTCAAATTAAAAGAGCAAAAAGAACAAATAATATGTATGATATTAGATTTGTTTCGGGAACTCTTGTTAAATCATTTAGTATTTTTGGATTAAAACCCGGCAAAAAAGGCAAAAGTCTCTCAATTCCAAATCAGATTCTCTCTTCAGATAATAATATTATTAAATCATTTATTCAAGCATATTTTGATTGTGATTCATATCCATCTCAAAATAGAAATATAGAACTAACTTCAGAAAGTTCAATATTAATCCAGCAGATGAATATGCTACTGCAAAGATTAAGTATTTCATCAACATTATCTAAAAAAGTTATAAAAAATATTTTTTACTACAAACTGTCTATTAAATCGAGATATGCAGAAAAATATGCAGAGATAATAGGATATAGAATTAAAAGAAAAAAAGAAAAAGTAGAACACTATAAAGAAATAGGAATTGTTCAAGGATGTGGAAGTAACGATATGATCCCAGTAGGTAAACTCCTTAAAGAAATACGACTTCAATTAGGTTTTTCCATTGGAGAAATACAAACTAACACAATATATAGCTACGGAAGACATGAAGAAAGTGGATTAATTTCAAGGGAAAAATTACTCAAACTTGTAGTATATTATAAATTAAAGAAAAGAGGCATTTTTATTGATTTATTCAAAGATATAGAATCAGGAATTAATCTCAAAACAAAATATTCAAACGCGTTCTTAAATGGAATATGTCCTTCATTAAAAGAAGCTGAAATGATTGAATTAAGTGAAAAAGATATAATATTAACCCAAAAATCAAAGCAATATTTAGAATCCTTAAAACAAGTTAATCAAGAAGATATAATTAATTATTTAGAAAATTTGGCTATATCTAATGTAATTTGGAGACCAGTAAAAGATATTGAAGAGCAAAAAAATGACAGTGAATATGTTTATGATTTAACTGTAGAAGACAACCATAGTTTTATTGCAGAAGGATTTATAGTTCACAATACAACAACAATTTCAAAGCTAGCTTTATACTATAAAAAAAGAGGGAAAAATATTGCGTTGTTAGGGTTAGATGTTCATCGCCCAGCCGCCTCTGAACAATTAGAGCAGTTAGGGGGGAAAATAGAAGTTCCAGTATTTGTAAATAAAACAGAGAAAAACCCTATAAAGATTTATGAGGAATTTAAAAAACAACTAGAGAAATATGATTTAGTTTTAATAGACTCTGCAGGAAGAGATGCTTTAGAAGATTCTTTAATTGAAGAAATAAATCAAATATCAAAAACAATCAAGCCCACTCACACAATTTTAGTTATAGCAGCAGATATAGGTCAAACTGCAAAAACTCAAGCTGAAAAATTCAAAGAAGCTTGTAATGTTGACGGAGTTATAATAACAAGAATGGACTCAAGTGCTAAAGCAGGAGGAGCTTTAACAGCTTGTTACCAAGTAGATGCTCCAGTATACTTCATAGGAACAGGAGAAAAACCAGGAGATCTAGAAGTTTTCAATCCAAAATCATTTGTCTCAAGACTTTTAGATATGGGAGACTTGGAAACTCTAATAGAAAAAGTTCGTTCAGCAACAGATGAAAACAAACAGAAAGACCTTCAAAAAAGACTTGAAGAGGGAAAGTTTACTCTTGCAGATTTCGCTCAGCAATTAGAGTCAATGCAATCAATGGGTCCTTTGAGTAAAATAACAGAACTAATTCCAGGGTTTGGAAAAGTCAAAGAAAAAGTTTCTGATGAAATGTTTACAAGCCAGGAAGCTAAAATGAAAAGCTGGAAACATGCTATTAGTTCTATGACAAAAGAAGAAATAGAAAACCCAGATATTTTAGAAAAACAAACATCAAGAATTTCAAGAGTTGCAAAGGGATCGGGAACTTCAACAGGGGAAATAAGACAATTAATAAAACAGTATAAAATGATCAAAGAAATGACTTCATCAGCAAAAGGCATGGAAAGCATGGATCCTTCAAATATGTCTCAAAAAGACATGATGAAACTAGCAAAGAAGTTTGGAAAAAATAAGTTCATGAAGTTTAAGTAAAAATAAATTACAAAATGAAAATTATTATCAAAATAGGAAGTGCATTGCTAAGCAAGGGTAATATATTTAACTATAAATTTTTGGAATCAACAATAAATGAAATATCAAAAATCCATAAAGAAAATGAAATAGTAATAATAACTTCTGGAGCAGTTGCACTAGGAATGGAAATAGAAAATATAAAAGAAAGGCCAAAAGAAATTCTTAAATTACAGCTTTTATCTGGAGAAGGTCAAGTAAAATTAATAAATTATTACTATGAACTATTTAAGAAAAATAGAATTGACATAGCACAAATATTACTTACCCATCATAATTTTTCTACACAAGGAGAAAAGGATAATTTTTCTAAAATAATATCAGAATATTTAAAACAAAAAGTTATTCCAATAATAAATGAAAATGACTTAATAAGTAAAGAAGAATTAAACTATAAAAACTTATTTTCAGATAATGATATTTTAGCTGCTCTTATTGCTAAAGAAATAAAGGCTGATTTACTATTAATACTTACAAATGTTGATGGATTATATGACTCAAACCCAAATTCTAATAAAAATGCAAAAGTTATCGAATTAGTCAATAATATTAATGAAAAAATAAAGGCAATGGCTTCAAAAGAAACAAATTCTTTAGGTTTAGGGGGCATGTACTCAAAAATATTAGCTGCTGAAATGGTCAAAAAAGATAAAGTTAAAACAATTATAGCTAATGGAAAGTATAGTATTATTGATATACTAAATAACAAAGTAAAAAGAACTTTATTTGAGGTAAATTAATGACACCTGTAAAATAACAAGTGAAAAGAGTGAACAAAAGCAAAATTTATAAACATTAACAAACTAAGAAAAAAATGGAAATTAAAATTATA
>JBBSXX010000005.1:0-1782 GCA_038045565.1 Nanobdellota archaeon | reverse complement strand
AGTTATATTTTATGGAAATTGGTGAATATAAAATGAAACCAGATGAAATATTAAGAATACCTTCTTTTATTCTATCTAAAATAGAAGGAAATGTTAGAACAGTAGATATGTGTAAAAGTGTTGATGTTAGTTATGCTTATACTGAGAGAGTAAAAAATATCTTATTAGAACAAACTATAATAAAGTTATCAGATACAAAAATATATGAATTAACTGATAAAGGTAAAGAGATACAAGAACATTTAAGATTTATAATTGGTAAATTGAGTGAGGTGAGGAAATGACACAAGAAAAAACATTGAAGGATTTGGATTGTCATGGAGGTTCTGCTGAAGACTTCTGTGATTGTGAAGAAAAACTGCGAGAAGAAGCAATAAAGCGGATTAAAAATTATAGGGATGATAATTGGAGGTCAATTTTGGAATCTCAAGATAACAAAACACTTACATTATCATATTCAGAACTTACATTATCATATTCAGAAAGTGAAAGAACTAAAATATTTATTGTTGATTGGATTAAAAACTTTTTTAACATAACAGAGGAGGATTTGAAATGATGCAACAGAAACCAATTCCAAATAATCCTTTAATTGAAATAGTTTTAACTATATCCCAAGCGGAGAATTTAATTGACCTTTTAAAAAGGAATATAGATGGATTGGAACAATACATTTATACACCAATGTCTCAAAGACAAGAGGAACAAATAGATTATGCAAAAGGATTGAAAACAAGCTATCAATCTGTATTAAAAAAATTATTAGATGGTTATGATGACATTTCTCCAAGAAAGGAAGATTTAACTGATGCTGATGTTTATAGTTTTAAACCATTTTATTTAGACGGAGCAGGTTCAGAATGATACAACTTTGGAGGATTTAAAATGAATAAACTGATATTATACCAAAAAAATGATAAATTTGTTTTGACAAGAACTAAACAAGATATTTTTTTAGATGCAGAAGAGTTTCTAAGAAATCTAGAAACATCAAGAGAACAATTAGCAGAAACTAAGAAACAATTAGAAGAGTTTGAAAGAGACATAATCCAGATGGAGAAATTAGAACCAATAGCAAGAAAATTAAGAGATAAGGAGGTTGAAGATGGAAAACTTCAAAGGAAACTTTTACACGATAAGTTACAAAAGAAGGACTCTTAGATTGAAATTTATTTCGAATAAGGTTGATAGAGAAACTATTAAATTAGATTTATTAGAAATCATTAAACATCATGGTTTAGTATCTTGTGATTATGATGGAAATCTTATGAATTTTAGAGTAGATAGATGTCCTGAGTTTATTGCTAAAAAAATAAAAACATACTTTGATGAAAGGAAGATAGATAGAACTTCTAAATTTGATGAGGGTAAGTAAAATGGTAATTCCATCAAGGAATGATAATATGATTAAAAATCTTATGAAATTAAGAGAACAACCTCCACCGAAAGTAATAAGATATGATGAAGAACAAGAATATAAACATTTGTTATGGGATAAAGAACATAGTCAATTACCTCCATTTAAAATTAGTAGATTCAAAGAATTAGAGGATAAATATGGACATAAACAAGATATATAATATGGATTGTTTTTTAGGAATGAAACAGATGGAAGATAACTCAGTTGATATGATATTAACTGACCCACCATACAATACTGGTATGCAATCAAATGAAAATACTAAAAAAGGTGATAGAGTAAGACTATCTCATTTCTTTGATGACTATTATTCAGATGATAATTATAAAAAATTAGTAATAAGTTCTTGTAGACATTTCTCT
>JBBSXX010000004.1:6794-9108 GCA_038045565.1 Nanobdellota archaeon | reverse complement strand
ATGTATAAAAGGAAGTTTAAATTTAAAGAAAAATCAAAGATTTTTGAAAATAATTAGTTTATACAATAATAAATTTGGAAGATTTAGCAAGTCAAGAGAATTTTCTGATTTTGAATTATTAAATAAAAAGACTATTATTGGTAAAGATGGAACAAAGGTAGTTTATGGGAGTAGGGGAGATATTCTGCTTTTTGTGAGAGATAGGGAAGAGCTTAATTCTGAATGTTTTTTAGTTGCAAAAGAAATAAGTAAGATTCTTAAATCTAAATTAACTTAGAATATTGAAAATGACAAGAGAAACTGTAAAAGGATTTAGAGATATAGAAGGTAGTGAAGCTGAGAAAAGACTTGAAATTCAAAAACTTCTAACTAATGAATTTGAAAAATATGGATTTGAATTTGTGGAAACTCCTATAATTGAATATGAAGAATTTGTTAAAGGAGAAAATGCTAGCGATGAAGCAGTATCTGATATTTTTAAGTTGAAAGATCGTGGCGAGAGAAATTTAGCTTTAAGATATGAATTTACATTTCAATTAAAGAGACTTTATCAGAATAAAAAATTACCATATAGAAGATTTCAGATTGGTCCTGTTTTTAGAGATGAACCTATCTCTGCAAACAGATTTAGACAGTTTACTCAATGTGATGTGGATGTTATAGGTTCTTCATTAAAGGATGAAGCTGAAATTATTTCTCTTACTTTTAATTTATTGAAAAAGTTAGGTATTAAGGCTAAGATTTATTTTAATAACAGAAGATTGTTAGATGAAATTTTTCAGGTGAATAAAATAAAGGATGGCGAACAGGTTTTAAGAGAAATAGATAAATTAGATAAACTTCCTGAAAAAGAGGTTAGAGAAAATTTAAAGAAATTTGGGGCTGAAAAGATTATTTCTATTCTTAAGAATAAAAAAGATTACTTTAAGAAATTTGATTCTTTTAAAGAGATTCAAGATTTGGAAAAATATTGTAAACTTTATGGAGTTAATATAGAATTTTCTCCTAGTCTTGCTAGAGGTTTGAGTTATTATAATGGCAGTGTCTTTGAGATAAAATCTGATATAAAAGAGACAATTTGTGCAGGAGGAAGTTATCTTGTTAATGGAGTTCAATCAACTGGTATTTCATTTGGATTAGATAGACTTACTGTTGTTTCTAAGTTAAATAACCTTAAGAAAAAGCTTATTGTTTTATCTTTAGAACAGGATAAAAAATCTATTGAATTGATTCAGAATCTTAGGGAGAATAATATTAATTGCATTTTGATGTATGGAAAGCCATCAAAAGCTTTGGAATATGCAAACAGCAAAAAAATAGATTATGTTGTTTTTGTTGGAGATGAAGAAGTTAAGTTAAAGAAGTTTAAACTTAAAGATATGAAATCTGGTAAAGAGTTTAATTTTGCTGAAAAAGATTTAATTAAGAAACTTGTATAGAAGTTAATAACCTAGTATTTTTTTATTTTTATGCAATTAGGTAATAATACTAACATTATTTATTTGATGTATTACTTTTTATATTTTTAATTTATTTATTTAAGTAATAACACTTATCATATTTTCTGGAGATTAAATTTAATATAATTCAAATGTAAAATTTTTCTCTAACGAAAAATATCTATTTTAGCTATCTTATTACCTATTTTAGTCTCCGCCCATGTATAATGTTTCCCAGCGCCTCATTAGGTGTTCTGGAACTCTAACTTTATGTGCTTTTGGAGTTGGGTTTTTTATTCTGAAGAAAACTCCGAAAATTATTCCAAATGCAATTCCTGAAAGATGTGCTATATGGCCTGTGTTGCTTGGTATAAAAATCCCTATTGCATCAACGAAAACCCAGACAATTGCTGCAGCAAACATTGGGAGTATCATTCCAAAGGACCATACATTCATCATTGGCCTTATAATTGCTAAACAACCAATTATTCCCATTATAGCTCCACTAGCTCCCAATGAGCTTGGATAAAAATTAACAGAGATTAAATTAGCTAAAACTCCTGAAACTAAATATACTCCCAGAAACTTTTCACTTCCTATTGTTTTTTCAAGTGCGAATCCAAAAAAAATGAGGGCAAATAGATTTGATAAAAGATGGATTAAACTTCCATGAAGAAACATAGAAGTTACAAATTTCCATGGTTCTGAGAAAGAATGTTGATCTAGTATAAGGGCATTTTCAAAACCAGGAAATATTGCTTGAATTCCAAAGAATAGAATTAAAACCAGTGCTATCCAAAGTGTATAAAATTTAATTTTAGGCATTTTTATTGTCTATAGATATAAATAAAGATGTTTAAAAAGGTAAGTTATTC
>JBBSXX010000004.1:0-6694 GCA_038045565.1 Nanobdellota archaeon | reverse complement strand
ATGTTTAAATATTAATAATTATTATCTAAATTTCTTGATACAATAATATTTCATATAATCTCTCTTATTCAGAATCTTTTTTGCTTTTCTCTTTTTCTTCTTTTGCAGCTTCTATTATTCCTTTAGCTGTATGTTCTCTTCCTTTAATAGCATCTTTTATTTTATTATTAGTTTTTTTATCATACCATAATAAACCAACTAGGACTAAAACCTCTAAAAGAGTGAATGTAAACCAAACCATAACAAGCAATGTAGATTTTTTTATCACAACAACATCTTCACTTATAGGATTAATTTGGGTTGTATTTGTGTTTGTTTGAGTTACAGAAGACCCGGTTATTTTTGTATTATTTTTTGGCTTTTCTTCCGAGGTTTTATTTTCATTATTTCTATTAAAAAATCTGTCAAGGAATGATGTTTTATTTGATTCTACTTGGTTTTTATTATTATCGTCATTTGATGTTGCGTTTTTATTAAACCAACTAAAAAGATTTTTTAAGAAATCTTGAAGTATACTTGAATTGTTTTTATCTGAATCTTCTGAATCTGCATTCTCATTATCTTTTGGGGTGTTTCCTATTGTGAAACTAGTAGAATTTTTTACTTCTGATGAAGGAACTATTCTTGATGGAAGAGTTGTTGTTCCGGAACCGGAACTTCCACTTGAACTAGAACTGGAGCTAGAGCTTGATCCTGAATTTGTGTTAGTGTTAGAGTTGTTTGAATTAGAGGTTGAGTTTGAATTATTGTTAGTTGACGAGTTATTTGAATTTGAGGTGTTTTGATTGTTATTAGTTGAACCTGTGTTGTTTTGAGTTCCAGTATTTCCCCCAGTATTGTTAGACGATTGATTTATTTCTATTTCATTTCCTCCTATTTCTATAGAAGAACATGACAAGCCTCTTGAATTACATTCATTAAGACTTTTTGGACAGTAAATTCCATTACTTAGTTTCTCTACACAATATTGACATCCATTGTTTGTTTCACATGTCCTATCAGGCATTAAAGAATTACATTTTGAGAATTGAATTGTTTCTCCTCTTTCTAAACATAAAAGCTTTATAGATCCTGCCGAAACAAAACTTAATGAGAAAATTGCCACAAATAAAAAAACTAGGAGTAATCCAGACAATGCTTTATTTTTCATAAAAAACCTAAATATATATGGTTTTTAAGCATTATTGATCTTTAGATTTACACTATTATTCATCAGACTTTAGTGGTGAATTCGATTCATTTTCCTCTTCAAAGATATTCTCTGATTTTTCAAGGTCTTCCTTGCTAAATATTTCTTCTAAATTTTCTTCTCTTTCTATCATATTCTCAAATTGATTTTCAAAGTTATTTGTAATTATATCTTCTTTGCTAAATACTCTATCTTTGTGAATCCATATTTCTTCAAAATGATTCTCTTGATGCAACCAGAGTTTTTTTTGTGTGTCTAAATGAAGTAAAGGTATAAATGAGTTTATTTTATCTTCTTTTTTATCTCCAGAAATATAGCTGAAAGGTATTTTTTCCTGCTTTTTGAATAAATCTATTACTTTAATATGCATATTTTTTATTCTCTCTGTTATATTTATGCCTTTTTTTGGAACAAAGAATTTTGTTTGTTCATATATTTCTTGTTCCGTCTCCCTTCTCACTATTCTTCTTTCTTCTGTATGTACTGCTTTGCTTAAAGCAGCCATAAGTTCTTGAAGGCTTATTTTTTTAAGTCTTGGAAGTGGAGTTCTTGGAATTAGTTCTGGAATATCATCATAATCTTCAAGATTTTTTATTGTTAATTTTTCCAGAACTTCATGTTTTTTATTAAATAAAATATCATCTATTGATTTAATATATCTATCAAGAAGTATTTCTGATTTTATTCTTAAAAGCAGGGCACATACTAATAAAACTTTACTACTTGCAGCAAAATTTGATTCTTCTATTTCTTTAACTTTTTCCAGATATTTTTGAGCTAATACTGTTAAATTTATGTCCCACGGATCTAACTGCTCTGTATTTATTAAGTCATATATTATTTCCTGCCAGCCTATTTTTTCATTAAAAACAAAAGCATGAAATTGTTCTTGACCTATCTTTTCAACAGCTTTTGCAGGAGTTCTTATTATATCCTTTGAGATATTTTTTATTTCCTGGGAGAATTCTTCTAGTACCATATTTTAAAAAGCTTGTTTTGGTATTTAAATTTGCCTTGAAATGGGTTTACTGTATTTTTCATTAACTTATTAGGTTAATATCCTATTAGTCATTTGATAAGGGTAACAAAATAGAAAGATTTATAAAGTAAAGATACCTCAAATTTTTATCACCTCTTTTTCCCCATTAGAGGCAATTCAACACTCTTTTTGATGGTTGGATTCCCTCTTTTCGGGGTTTGTATTAAACCTTTTGACTAAAAGGTTTCCAAAATACTTTTGTAAACCAGAAGAATCAAAAGATTCTTTGAGCACAAAGTTTCAAGAAAGCTTTGTGAGTAACAAAACAATCTCTTATTGATTTTTGCTATAAAACTCAAAATACATAGGTATATATACTAGTGAACCCTTCAATATTTATCCTTCTTATTAATTTAAGATAACTCAATACGAGTTTAGTGGATTATACCATTATCAGAATTATTAGATATTTGGTCCCACTTTTATAATTAAAAACTTACTTTTCTTTCAAGACCTTTTACATCAAAAACTTCTAGTTTAACTTCAGCTCTTTTATCAACTGTTGCTTTTTCAGATTTAGCATCTTGTTTAGCTTTTCTTACAGCTTCCATTATTTCCCTGTAATTTTCCAATACTCTATCTAGAATGTACTTCCCAGCATTTCCCCCTAAAAATAATCTTTGACTGCTGACTAAAACATTTAATGGTTCTTCTTCAACTTGAATGCTATTATAAAAGTCTCTAAATTCTGCTCCATTTACTTTTCCTTTGAAAAAGCCATTTCCAGAAGCACTTCTAGTAAATTCTAAAGTTGTGGATGGGAAGAGAGTTCTTTCTCTAGGAGTATTCATTTCAATATGGTAGTGTTCAAGAGTATATGCATCAGGAGTAATTTTCGCTACAACATCTAGCTTATCTTGTCTGTTATAAACGACATATTTTATTATTATTCCATCAGGAGCAACTGTTAATTTTACATCTGCTCTTTGTTCTAACTTATTAGGATTATCTACATAGGGCTTTTTTCTAACTCTGAAACTTTCTGAAATCCATTCATGAGAGTATTTTCCTTCACCTTGAGAATATTTTGTCGGGTCTTGAAAAAATCTTGTACTAAAGACAATACCTTCTTCTTCAAAAAAACATGGAGCAATATGAAGCAGCAAATTCATCCTAGAGACTCTATTTATATAATTTATTCCTGCTGAAACTAATCCATCAAATAGCTTTCTTCTTTTTTCACTATTTATAGAAGAAGGTACACCATATGAAGTTCGGCCAATCAAATCCCTAGACATCAATTCTTTTAAAGTTTCAATTGCTTTTTCGTCAACAACCTGTATCCCCTTTATATTTAATCCATTTGAATTTGTATTTTCTTTTCTTGCTTCTAATAAAAGCTCATTTTTTGATCTAATATAATCTTTTCTTAGAGATATAGTATTTGCTACAAGTATTTCTATAGCTTCTCTTGATGAGGGTGTAGAGCCTTCTTGAAATTCTGGTGTGTAAAGAGTAAAACCATTCAAAAGACTTTTTTCTATAACTTCAGCATTATTATCTAATCTTTTGTAATACATTAAAAAATAGGTAAGGGTTAGTTTTTAAATCTAATCAATTTATCTTCTTCTTGCAGCTACTACTAGAATTACTACGAAAGCTATAATGCTTAGAAGGCCAAGAAGACTTGCCGTTATTATTAAGGGTAGGTTATTTTCAAGATTGCTATAATCTTTATCTTCTTTATATCCTTTATCATCATAATTATTATCCTCTGGGTAACTTAGCTGTATTATTTGAATTCCATCATTTTGATTATTATTTGGCTGAGATTCATATTTATCTTGGTAGTATTTTTGAACTTCATATTGATAATCATCAAAGTAATTTCCCATATATCTTCCATCTCTTAATACATCATAACAAGGATGGCTTCTTCCATAATAATTATCCGGATCACAATTCATATTTCCATAACTGTGATCATCATATGAATAACAAGCTTTGTCTTCATCTGGTTTGTCCCTTGTTGTTCCACAATGATTCAAATCATAACATTCTCTTTCTCTTTCACCATATCTACAAGAATCCCAAGAACTGCATTCCCATTTTTCAACACATGCTGTT
This sequence comes from Nanobdellota archaeon, assembly GCA_038045565.1. GTDB lineage: Archaea > Nanobdellota > Nanobdellia > Pacearchaeales > GW2011-AR1 > JACPLR01. Next base: position 2,399 of record JBBSXX010000004.1, on the reverse strand, counting down.
GAATTAGAATTGTAAGAAGCTGCAGAAACAAAAACAGGAATGACTGAAAAAATAAATAAGCTAATTATTAACAAAGATAATATCTTTTTGATAACCATAAAATATCTAATAATTTATGATATATAAGTATTGTTATGTTTTATTTTAATTTTTATCTAGAGATGTCAATAACATACATTCCTGGCGCAATTTCTGTCATTGGGTAACCCTCTTCTTTAATTTCTTTAGAATCAATTGATTTATTACTTTCCATTTTACTTTTTACTTTTGAATTCTGTATAATGGCAGTTTCCGCAATACAGTCTATTAGTTGCTTCCATTAAGAAAACACCTGCACCACATCTTGGACAGACTGGAGATCTTTTTATTTTATCGCCTTCTATTTTATACTTAGTATATTTTTTGCTAGTTGGTTTATTCTTATGAGGTTTTTTCCCCTTACTTACTGATTTTTTTCCTTTACCCATGCTTAAGACGCTCCTTCTGCAGTTTCAGAACTTGCAGCTGCTTCTTCCTGAGCTTTTTTTGCAGTTTCTTCAGCGGCCTTTTTTATAGCATCTCTTTGTTTTTTAGATATTACTTCAAATTTTTCCCTACTTTTATTATTATCATATATTTTAGAATAAACTGTAAATTCTTTTTTTCCAAATTTACCTTCAATTTTTTCAATAACTACATTTTCCTTTGAACTTTTAAAATGAGATGCTATTTTTTCTTGTAAACTGTTTTTTGAAGGAGTTATTTCTTCTTTTACAACTACAATTACCTCTTCTCTGTCTAGCAAATGATTTTTATGTTTTTGTATAACTTCCATTTTACAATTACTTTTTCTGGTTGTAATCTCCTTTTTTAGTAAGTTTAAGATTCTTAGCAAATTCTGATTCTTCTGGATTGATTATTATAACTCTTCCCCTAAGCTTTTCAAGTATATACTTCTCAAGTTTCTTATCTACTTTCTTTGTTTCTGTTTGATTTTCTTCCATTTTTATGCTGCAACCAGAGGTATATTTAATTGTAAGAAAACATAATCTCCAAAACTTCTTAAAGTAGGTTTTAATTCATGGATTGATTCTCTTCTATAAACTTCATCCATTTTAATTGTAACACCATATTCGTCTTCAATTTGAAAAACAATTTCCTGCATTGTTAGAGAATCTAATCCTAACTCATCAAGTGTTAATTCTTCTTGAATATTATCTAATGAAATTTTACTATCCCCTTCTTGAAGCCTTTCATATATAATATTTCTTATAGTTGGTACTACATCCGATATTCTATGTTGTGTAATTTGGGTATTTGAATTCATTTTATTTTTGCCTTTTTAGGTTTTTCAGACTTTTCTGCTTTTACAGGTCTGCTATTTCTTTTCTTTTCTTCTTCAACCCATTCAATTTTTCCTAATCCTGGTTGCCTCATTGTAAGCCCTATTTTTGGCTCTCCAAGTTTATAACTTACAGCTACAATACGTGCTATGCAAGTATCTCCCTTTTTAAGTGTTTTCTTTCCAGATTTTCCTGTTAAAGTATTTGTTTTTGAGAAACTTACATAGTCATCCATTGTCTGACTTATATGTATCATTCCTTGAGCAGCCCCCATGTCTATGAAAGCTCCAAAATTTGTTATTTCTTTTATTGTTCCATAAACAATTTCTTGAAGTTCTGGTTTCCAAACTAGCAATTTAAAATTAGATTTGTAATAAGCAGCTCCGTCTCCAGGAATTAATATTCCTTCTTCTATTTCTCCGACATCTGCAACAGCCATAACAAATCCTAATTCTTTATCAAAATGATTTTTATAAGATTCTTTTAATTGTTGTTCTACAGCTTCTCGAGTAGGCAAACCAAAAAGTCTAGGCTCTACTCTTATAAAATCTTCAACATGGATTAGATAAAACATTGTTAATAATGCCTGAATTTATTCTATATTAAGTGGTAAAAATAGGTTTATAAAGGTTACTTTGGTCAAGAAATACCATTTTAAGGTTTTTTATAAGTTATATTTTAATGAGATTATTCTAAAACAAGGTATTTCTTCTGCTTTATAAGAAGAAATTTTGCATTTTTATTAGAACTTATTTTCTTTTTAAGGTTTTTATCAAGTGTTGCTGTAACTATTTGGGAATTTTTTTTAATATAAGTGAATATTCCTGAGTCTACGTCTGGAGTTTTTATGTCGATAGATTTTGTCTTGTATTTTTTTAATAGCTCTATTGATACTAAAGCATATTCTCTTTCCCTTAATGTAATTTTTCTATCATTTGAAATTTTTTCAAGTTCTGAATATAGTTGAATCGGGACTATTAGAGTATAAACTCCGAAAAGCTCTTTTAAACTTTCAAATAAGTCTATTTTATTTTTTACACATTCTATTATGAAATTTGTATCTAAAATAATTTCCAT
>JBBSXX010000003.1:6074-11916 GCA_038045565.1 Nanobdellota archaeon | reverse complement strand
CTAATAAAGAATAAGTATATAACTAATATCATAGATGCACTTAACATTAAATTAAAAAATCCAAAGAAAGGAAGAGATTTTTTTTGAGGACAGGGGAATTCTTTGCTTCCAGATGAACACCAACTCTGACTTGGAGCTGTACTTCCATTGTTGTAAAGTAATTTCCTCTCCCAAGACAAAATATAAACATTTTCAGGATCATTACATTTATTGATTACTTCATTTTTTGTAATTTCACAAGTTCTTTGATTCCCTCCTGAAGAATCACAAGGATTATCACTTACATAATTGTCAACACACCCATTGTTCTTCCATTTACATCCACATCCTCCATAATATTTACATGTATTTGTATTAACATATTCCTGGTCGCAGAAATTTCCAACATTCAAACCAGAACTATCCTCTATGGAATCTTTAACAGCATTCAAATCATAATTTGCACATGCTGCCGGAGTTTTATAATCATCACAAGAATTAACATTATTTACTTTCATACAAGTATTTGATGTTATATTACAAGAATATCCGCTAGAACAACAAGTTGTCTGGGAATTTCCCTGAGAATTAATTCCACTTGATAGATAACAGCTGTTTGAAGAATTTACAACGTTACTTCCTTGAGTCCAGAAACTTCCGCTTGAATTTGCAACACATAAAACTCCTGCTCCTGTATTAAATGTAGTTCCTGTATCTCCAGACCAGGTTATTGCAAATACTAATCCAGAACATAATAAAACTCCAAAGACTAATAATAAACTTTTTTTAATAACATAATGGTCTTTAGTTGCTTTTATCATACAATCATCCTCTTACAAAAAATTAAACAGCTTCATAGCCTACTTTTAATGAAGCAAAGTGCTGACCCTCTTCAACAAAAGTTCTGTTAAATTCAACTATCTGATTATAATCTTGATTCCATGTACCATTTATCTTATTTTCATATGGCTTTCCAGGATCAAATGTCCATTCATACCAGAATTTATAGCTGCTATCTCCAGAACTCTCTCCAGGTTTAGGAGGTTTTGCGAAGTTATAACAGTATAAGATATTATTTCCCTGACCAACACTATAGTATTGTATATTGCCTGGAATTGTATTAACATTCTTTGTACAATTAGCAACAAAGCTGTCTCTTCCATTAAAGTATACACTTCCTCCAGCCCCTATTGTCTGATTGAATTGAGGATTTGTAATAATCGCAAATACATTTATTCCCTCTTTATACACAAGTACATCAGTATAATCAGTGGGAGAACTTCTATTTAATCCAACCTTTTCTTTTGCAAAAGCACTTATAGTATAATGAGCCTGTTCTTGATAAGATTCAGTTGTATTACAATTTTCAGTCATACAACTTCCCATTATTCTAACTCTTCCATCTCCAAAACTCCATCTTACAGTCCAGTCAACAGAAGCAGCGCTTATCTGTTCAAATCCAACTGTTTGATTAACTGCAAATTTTTTCCAGTTAAGGAAGTTTGAAGATTTCTCAGGTTTTATTATAGATAGTGTTGGAGTGAAATCTTCTGGAGTAGGATTTTTTTTACAGCACACTTTAACAGGATAACTATCATTTCCAGCAACATGAGCATTTTTTGCAGTTGAAAGAGAGACAACTAGTTTGTAATCTCCACTACACTCTGTCATTGAAACCTGACAAAGGATATTTCCATAACAAACACTAGTGTTAAATTCAGGATCAGCTTCCAAATTAGTAGCTGCGTGAGCATTCTTCACATCACTTAGTTTAATAACCCTATTCATAGAATTAGTTGAACAATCATGAGGGTTATTCCCAGAATAATTTTCTCCAAAAACATTTGGATAACAGACCTTTAATGGATATCCTGCATTCCAAAGACCAACATGAGCATTCCCATTATTTGATATAGTCATTATTGTTTGCCCTGGATCACAATTAGTTACAGCAGGACTTAAAAGAATTTTATCATTTCCATTAAAAATATCTGAGAGTGAAAAAGCATAAACCCCTATACTTAATAGTACAGTAATTCCAACAATTAAAACTAAACTTTTTGTCCACATCATTTTATATGATTATACTAAATAAGCTAGTATTTTTTATTTATAAATTTATCTTTTGTGTAGAATATTAAAGAAAACACAGATTAAACAGTTTTAATGTAATTTTATAATCATAAGGGAGAGTTCATAACCAAGTAAGGGAAAACTCATAACCAGAAGAAGCGAAGCTTCTCTGGTCCAGAGAACATGTAAGTTCTCCTGGAAGAAAACCATAGGTTGTCTTTATTAAACATCAAAAATCAAAGATTTTTGTGGCTTAAAATTTACAATGTAAATTTTAAACATCCAACACAACAACAGCTTTCCAGCCAACCTTTGATTTTTTGATTGACATTGAGTTATATGTAACAGCCTTAATAACAAGGCCAATCTCATAATTCTTTAAATTATCTCCAATTAAATCAGCCTTTAACTCAATATCTTCTCCATTAAACTCCCTTATTTTAATTTTTATTTTTGATAAGATAAAATCTTTAGCATCAAACAAAAATAAAAGTTCTTCTAGAAAATTATACATCAAAGACTCTAAGTCTTTTCCTCTAACAGAAATTTTTTTCTTAATCTTAGATTTCACTTTTCCATGATAGATTGTTTTAAACATTGCAAGCGCAGCATTTTCAAAGCAATTTCCTAATGTTCTGCCCTTTACTTCAAATTTAACATCAGCAGTATGCTTAAGAAATTTTATGTTTTTGTTCTTCATTTTGTTTTTTGGAAACCTTTTTCTAAAAGGTTTATTTCATATATGGGTAACATATGTTGGTTTTATATTATTTGTGATTTGAGAGCATTAACTTTATGTAACAATACTAGATTATTTCATTGTAAAGCAAAATGGATTAATTCCAATAAAAGGTTAGATATTATGCTCTTCAATTAATTTATAATATATTTCAATATTACATAAAAAATTAGGTAAAGATATTACATATTAACTAAAAAATATTAAATGAAAAATAAAAGAAAAAAATTAAAAATAATTAATTTTATTTTTTAACGATATAGTAAATTGTCCACAAAGCAGCCAATCCTACTAATCCGTATATGATTCTTGCTAAGATTCCGTCCACTCCGCCACCAATTGCAGCTACTACATCCCAGCTCGAATTTATTGCAACAAGTCCCCAGTTCAATCCACCGATGATCACTAGTACAAGTGCAATCCAATCAATAACGCTTTTTGATGCCATTTCAACCTCCTTTTCACTTTTAATGACTTTATGATATATACAAATTCTAATTTATAAATGTTGTTCTATTTTAATTGGTTAATCAATTTCCCAGATAAATAATCTCAATTTTTTTGGCCCAGTATAAGTGAATAAAGTTGAACTAACAGATACTTCATCTGAAAAAATCTGATTTTTTGTATAATATTCCCTATTTTTATCCAAACCACAAACCTCATTTAAATCACATATCCTAAAAGTGAAATCATAATTTGAAGGAAGCGAAGTGTTTATTTCATTTTCTAAAATAGTTCTATTAGATTCTCCTTCAGGAGTATTTGGATATCCATTTAAAACAGCCTGCCTTAAAGAATCATCACTTGCAATTTTTTCAAGAATTAATCTTTCTAACTGAACAACTGAATCTCTTTCATTTGGGGGTTTTACTTTTGTATAATAAAGAACAAGCATAAATCCTGCAATAAGCATTACAGCAATAAATGCTTCAATTATTCGCATTATACCTCCTTTCCCTTTCATAATATTAAATATAAAATAAACTATTTAAATTCTATCAATTGCTTATGAAGATATTATGTAAAGTCTAAATAATAATTTTTAGTTAAGTTTATATAAATTATTTAATTAAATAAATAATGCCGGAAAAGACTAGAAAATTGCGAGTTTTTATATCTATGCCATTTACAGGGAAAAAATTTGAAGATTTGGTAAAGGAACGTAAGCATCTCACTTCACAGGTTAATTCCTTTGGTTATGAATTACTTGAACAGTTTATTAATTATCAGAAAAAAGAAGATTTTGAAACTAAAGATTATGATCCTTCTTATATTATGGCTAAAGATAAAAATTATATAAAACAATCAGATGTAGTAATTGCAGATTTCACTTCATTATCAATAGGTACTGCATGCGAAGTAACTATTGCAAAAGAATTATTTGATAAAAAAGTTTATGCAGTTGTGCCTCAAGATTTAAGAAAACATCCTTGGTTGAAGTTTTATTGTGATAAATTCTTTGATTCTGTATCTGATGCTTTAAAACAAATTAAGAGAGATTTTGATGGAAAAATAACAAACACCCAAATTAGTAAATCACAATACGACCCGATAGCAATAGAGTATCGTTTAGTTGAAAATACCCCTATACAAAAATATGTATATGATTATGAAGTTATTGATTTTATCAAGAAAAAGGGTAAAGGAAAAAACATTCTTGTCCTTCATGCAGGTAATGGTTATCGTGCTCGTTTAGCAAAAAAGTATGGAGCTGGTAAAGTAATAGGAATTGACCTTTCTCATAAACAAATACAAATTGGAAGGGAGGAAGAGATGAAAAACCCTCAAGGAATTACATATTATACTCTAGACCCATATTCTAATGATTTTATATCTTTTCTTCCAAAATCTATTATAGGAAAGATGGATATAGTTATAGGATTCTTTCTTTTAGATCATGCAATGAATAGGGCAGAATTAAAAAAAATTATAACTAATATTAACCTACTGCTTAAGAAAGGAGGACTTTTCTTTGGAATGTCAGATTGCTCTCCAGAAAAATCCTTACCTTCTGATCCTAAATATGGTGTTGTTATTCGTACAGAAGAAAATAATAAAAAATTAATTGATGGCTCGCCTAGAAGAATATCAATCTATCAGCGCGACTTAGAAGTATTACATTTCCATAACTTTGGTTGGAAACCACAAACAATTAAAACTATGTTTGAAAGTTCTAATTTTTCTAAAGTATCTTTCAAAAATGCTAATGTTTCTCCAGAAGGAATAAAAGAATATGGATCAGAATTCTGGAGTAGTTATAAAAAGCATCCAGATCAAATTGTTTTTTCTGCAACAAAAAAATAATTATATTGAGTTTTACCAACTCATTACAATTATAACTCTTTTCTTAATTGTAGCATTTTCATCAACAATATCAATAGGAAGTGTTTTTGCAAATATATTACCTCTTGAAGGTCTTTTTGAGGTAGCATTAATCTCAACATTATTATTTATGTCTGTTATTATAAATCCAAAATCATTTCCCTGAGAGATAATCTCTTTTTTTACACCATCATAATTAGAATTATATTGTTGTTTAAATGCAGAAATTCTTTTTTCAGACCATAATTTTCTATCTCTTATTATCCCCAGCTGATAATCTCCATTTTGCTCATTTAATCGCTGACAACCATTAAGATTGTTTTGGCTTTGTTTTAATTCATCAGAGCAGTAAAAAGTATAAAATGTATTTCCAGGAACATAAGAAAATTGAAAGTTTGTTGGAGCAATAGGATTGTCTAAGCTACTTGGAGTTATATTTCCAGAAATATTCTTCACAACAAGGTTTTTTCCATTTCCACAATCCATATCAGCAAGGTAATTTATCTCAAGGCATGGGGGAGTTGGAATTATTATAGAAGAGGTATTTACATTTATTGAAACACTTGAAAGAATTGTACTAATATTCTCTTCTAGATTAAGAAAAACACTGTCAGCTAGTCCAGTGTTAGTGGGTTTTTTGAATGGATTAAAAATAACAAACAAGACTAAAACAAAACTAACAAAAATTACAAATGAAACTATAAATTCCACATGATTCATACCTTT
>JBBSXX010000003.1:0-5974 GCA_038045565.1 Nanobdellota archaeon | reverse complement strand
TTTGCAAGAGTGGATAATAAAAATGCCATGGCAACCATTATAAAAGAATGTTTTATTCCGGCTTTTATTTTTCCTTCAGATAATTTACCAATTATTAATCCTGCAAAAAATCCCTGAGTTATAAGTAATGCAAGAAAAGCCGTAGAGAAGCTAGTAGTATTGTCAACTCCAGTAGTTCCAATAACTGTTGATCCAGGTAAAGTTTGAGTTCCAGTAGAAATTGTTGAAATGCTCGAAGTTAGAGGTATTATCTGTACATCCATAACAATCATTATAACAATAAAAACAAGAAAGATAATATATCCCTCAAGGACAATTGCAGATATTGCGGATCTTCTTTCAGCTTTCAATTTTTCAATCTGGCTTGTTGATCTTGCAACAGAATCTAAAACAGTTGTGATATTTCCGCCAGTTTTTTCAGCCTCTCTTATAAGTGTTACAGCTCTTATTATTGTCCTACTTCTAGTATCTTTTGCAAACACTTCAAGAGCATCTTTAACTGGAATTCCCAGTTCAATCTGATTTGCTAATTTTTCTATATGGGGGCTTAAACTTCCAAAATTCTTCGATTTCATATTTATAATACTCTTGCTTACAGGAGTTCCAGATTCCACATTCTGAACAAGCGCTCTTGTAAATTCTAAAAACATGTCATCTTTATCTCTCTCGGTTTTTGTTTCAGCAATAGATGAAATAACAAATGGAAGAAAGATTATAAGAACAGCACTCCCAACCAAAAAATAGAATATCTTCATATTTCCAAGGAAAAATAAAGCTATAACTATTAAAAATACCCCCCCTATTATTCCAATTATTAATCCTCTTTTATTTACCATTTTACCTATTTTTTATTTTTATGTAATGTATAGTCATTTGATTTTCTTACATTATTTTCATTTTCTATTTTACTTTCCTACCTTTATTTTATGGAGTTTATTATTTAATTTAATATCCAATATCTTGACTTACTTTTTAAGTTAGTTATCTTATTAAACATTTTATTTTAATTTTCCAACCTTATTTATATTTTTTAACATATCTCATTATTTCTTTTATTTTTATGTAATATATTTATTATTTATATCCTATTTAATTTCCTCACCATTTTTCATATCGTGTTTATTACCTGCCTTTACCCTTTCACAATTTAAATTTTTCTTTGATTTAAGTGTAAGAACACCAAAAATACAACATTAATCATTCCAACAACAGCTATAACCAATATAGCTAAAACATAAATTGGGATATTTAATCCAATTTGGCTGATGCTTATCATTATTAAAAGCATCATCATAAGCATAGGAGCTGCAATTACCACACTTATGTAGATGTCCATGAAAGTTTCAGCAGATTTAATTGCCTTCTCTCTTTTAAGCTGATATTCAAACATTAAACTTTCAGCTTTTTTATTTAAGTATTTTGATAAGTCTCCCCCAGATCTGATAGTTGTTGAAATTCCATTGAGGAGATCTGCCCAGTTTTTGCTTGGACTTGCAACTGAAACATTTCTTATTGCTGTAACAAGATCATAACCATAAAGATTTATCTGATTCATAAGTTTTTTCGATTCTCTTTTAATATACTCGTACTCTTTACTCAAGGCCATTATTCTGAAAATATTGCTCGGCTCTATGTCTGAACTTGCAATTGCAGCCATTTGAATTGTAGCAAAAGGCAGTTCATAATCAGTATTCTGTTCTATAGAGGATTTTTCAGCATTAGGATAAAAATAAATTATCAAAAAAGTGATAATCGGTATAACTGGAAATATCCAGATAAATTTAAGCCTTTCAATTATTCCACTCTCTAAAAAAAAGATAAATGGATAGTCAATTGAAAGTCCAAAAAACATAAAAAATAAAGTAACAAAAAAAGCACCTATAGCACCAAGAAGTGTTGTAAAAAAAACAACAGACACGTAACTATTGACAAGCATTGTAAAGTCGGACTTCTTTAAAGCCAATCTTAGACCTTTAAAATAACCCTTTGATATAAGATTGTTTGATATTCCTGAAAAAAACCTATTTGAAAGAACAATATAAAAATTAGGTTTCTTAAAATTATTAGTTGCCTCATTTTTATCAATAATTTTTTTCCTCAACCTTTTAAGATATATATCCGAAATCTGTAACTCTTGAAGATAGGCCTTTTTATCGTTTTTATTCAGGCCTATTATTTTCTCACCACCTTCAGCGTCGTGTTTCAAGCTTACTAAATTTTTATTAAAAACTTCATTTTTAGAATTTATTTCAGAAGGCATTTTTTTAATTAGAGATATTCCTAAAACTAATTCTGGTATTGAATTATTAAGAAGTTTAATTTGTTTTATCTTGGATTCTATTGCTGTTTTATATTCTTCTCTTGTTTTAACATCATTTGTAGATTCATAATTTCCATAAAGAGTTTCTATCTGAAGTATCAGTTCTTTTTCTCTTTTTATATTAAACTTTAATAATTCAAGGCTCATTTTTAGTTAAACCATTAATTTTTTCTTTCACATCTAGTATGTATTTTTTAGTTTTTTCAAGACCCTCAAGATCTTTTTTAAGATAATTTTTCTCAAGAACTTCACCAGCTTCATCCAAAGCCAGAATTAATTGTCTTAAAATCTGCAAATCCTCTTTTTTTAGCATGTAATTAAGAAGAAAAACCAGTTTTTATATCTTTTTTATTCTGAGGTAATACACCAATCTTAATAGAAAGATAAACTGATAGGTAACAATACTAAATGGAATTTGCTTCTTATTAGCATTAAAATTATTTAAATGGAAAATTTATCTTGGATGGTTAAATATGAGTTATTTTAACTGACCATATTGTCTACCAAGTCCCCTCTGGAGATTTTGAGAAGTTGTGTTAGGCCTAATTGGATTCTGATTTTGAGGAGGGGGCTGTTGATTTTGTTGATTTTGCTGAGGATTAGGATTTACAGGCTCTAAAAGTCCAAATCTCTTCAAAACTTCATTTGGATTTTTATAATACTCATTTACAACTTTTTGTATTTCATAAAAGTCAAATGTTTTTCTTCTATACATTTCATATAAAAGTTTAGCTCTTTGAATAAATTCCTGCTGCAAATAATCATCTGTAAGTCCATATCTTCTTTTTATTTTATCAAATACTTTGCTGTCTTTTTTAAAATAAAATTTATCATCAACAGGATTCCATATAAATGGAGTATTTGTCATTGCTATTCCATTTATATTTACATTAATAACTTCAACTATAGATGAAAGTCTTCTTGTTTGTTCTTTTTTAACAATAGCATGATTCATAATTGCCACACAATCTAGAGTATTAATTAAAGTGGGTGAGAGTTCAATAGGTGGGGTTTCAAGTCTTTTAATAACAGTATCAACAGAATCTGCATGAATAGTGCTTATTGAAGCATGCCCAGAAGCCATTCCCTGAAATAATACAAATGCTTCCTGGCCTCTTACTTCTCCAACTATTACATAATCCGGATTCTGTCTGAAAGAATTTTTTAACAGCTGGAATAAATCAACCTCTCCAATAGTTCCGACTCCTATCGCGCTTCTTGAAACACTTGGTAGCCAGTTTTCTCTAGGCAAATTTAATTCCCTTGTATTATGGACAAAAATATTATTGCATATAAATTTCTCATAATTTGGGATACTCAAATCAAATACTTCAATTTCTTCAGAACTTATTTTAGACACTTTCTTGACCCTATCCCATAATATATCTGTGTGTGATAAATCATTAAATTCAGAGCCAATAGGAGCTATTTGTTGCATATAATTCCTTCCAATATTTGAAGGAGAATTAAGATAGTTTCCCATATTAACTCCTGAAATTCTTCCTAATTCCTTTATTTTTTCTCCATTTATGGGGATTATATCTGTTGAAGAATGAGTTGCCTTAAAATTTATTAAATTTAATTTTTCATTTTTTCTCTCTTGTAAAAATCCTATTTCTTTAAACTTAGAAATATTTTCAGAAGAAGAGATAGACATATTCATACATTTATCTTTTCTTTCAAAGTCATTTATTCGAGATATAATCCCATTTCTAAGGAAAAGAGTTTGAATTCCTTCTAAAAGTTCATAGCTTTGTGAAGCACAGGAAACTTCATATTTTTTAACACATCCATCAGCGCTAAAATAGCCTCTTATAAAATGATTTATTTGTTGATTTGATAAATTAAATATAAAATCAGGTACTTTTTTAGTATTTGAATATCCACCAAATCCAAGAACGAATTTCATAAGTTTGTAAAATACTGTGCTATGGATTCTTAAGGAGACACCACCATCATTCATGGAGGAGTAATTCAAATCTAAAGTCTGTGCAATTTTTTTAAATATATCTATACACCCCTTATCAACATTTGAAATAATTACAGAGTTTTTATTGTAATTATCATAACTGCCGTCCCCAATCCATAAACCACAAAACTCTAAAAATTCTTTAGTTATTGGAAATATCATAGGAATTGAACCGGTATTTTTGCTTTTTATTCTGAGATTTTTTAACTCCTCATAACTAAATTCATATTTAACTTTCAGAAAATCACTTATTTTTATTATATTTCTTCCTTTCCACCAACGATATTTTTCCTTTGCTACATTAAAATCAAGCTTTTTGTATTTTTCAAATACTTTTTTTATAGGATCTCCGTAGATAAAATCTTCTTTAAAATCTTCTAAATTATCCATCAAGTTAATTTCATTAACTTCATTTCCTTCGATAGGTAATGATCTAGGAACAGCAATAAAAGATTTATTTTCTTCTAATTCTGTTGGTTTTATATCTTTCAATTCATTTCCATCTAAAGAAAATAAAGAATGATCTTTAGTGACCTTTACTTTTCTTCCCGTTGCAGTCAAAACCTCATAAATATCTTTTTTTACTTTATGCTTAATATACTGTGAAGGTTTAACAAAGAGTATTTTTCCATCTTTATCAAGAGTCATAACTTCTGCATCAATCTTTTTCTCGACAAATTCTTTTATAGCAATATTTCTTATTTTTTCTTTTTCTTTTATAATTATTTTAGAATCTCCAGTAACACTGTCTTCTATCGAAACGACTCTCGCCTCTGGAGGAATAAAGAAAGATACAGCATTTAGCAAAGTTGTTTTTCCAGAAGAAGTTCCTCCTGCAATTAATATATTGGATTTATACTGAATTAAAATCCAGAAATATGCAAGCATTTCAGGGCTTAAAGTATTGAATGAAATTAACTGTATTGGAGTCCATGGAAGTGAAGTGAATTTTCTTATAGTAAATGTAGGTCCCTTACTCGAAATGTCTTTTGTATATGTTGCATTTACTCTTGATCCATCTGGAAGAGTTCCATCAAGAATTGGAGAAGCATATGAAATATATTTTCCAGCTCTTTGAGATAGTTTTTCAACAAAACTTGCAAGGTCATCCATATTAGTAAACCTAATATTTGTCTTTATATTTCTATAAATTCTATGAACAATATAAATTGGAGTATCAACACCATTGCACTCTATATCTTCAATAAAATAATCGTTTATCAAGGCATCAATTTCATTCATTCCAACAAAATCTCTGTATAAATAATAAAATATTTTCTCATAAGCATCTTCAGAAACTTTCATATTAAGCTCATTAATAAGTAGCTTTGCAGTCTTGTCAATGTATTCAATTATAGCTTCTTTAGTCTTTTCAACAACAACATTAAGGTTTATCAGTTCTTTCATTCCTTCTTCAATATCAAAAAGAGTTTTTTTCTCAGAATCATTAAGCAGAGGCTCTTCAATATCATACTTTAATTCAAATTCTTTTGGATCCCAATAAATGTGAATAGTTGCGTAAGGGCTTGTGACTGTGTATCTGACATCAACTTTAGTCTTATCTTTTATATTTGGCAATGCAGGGACAGGAGTCTGATTTTCAATAAATATATTTGTTGTCATAAAGCCTAAAACCTCTTCTTTAATTATAAATAGAATTGCGAATTATCTATTTAAAACTTCCT
>JBBSXX010000002.1:0-5458 GCA_038045565.1 Nanobdellota archaeon | reverse complement strand
TTTATATCTTGTGGAACTTGAATCTTTCTCTTATAGGCTGTTTAAATAGCTTTCTACTATGAAAGGTTTTTATAGCCATTTTGTCTATTTTCTTTTATCTGAGGCAAATTATGAAGATACTTTTTGAATATGTTAAAAAATATAAGAAGCTGATTTTTTTGGCTCTGGTTTTAGCCACTATAAACCAGGTTTTCTCTCTTTTAGATCCACAGATAACAAGACTTATAATTGATAATTATGCCACTAAATTTGATCAGATACCTAAGGATGAGTTTCTGATGGGTATTGGACTTCTTTTATTGGGGTTTGTTGGAGTTGCACTTGTTTCTAGGATTGCCAAAAATTTCCAAGATTATTTTGTTAATTTTTTAACACAAAGAGTAGGAACAGATATGTATTCTGACAGCGTTAAACATACGTTTGCTTTGCCATTTATGGTCTTTGAGGACAGAAGATCTGGGGAGGTTCTTCAAAAGATGTTAAAGGCTAAAGAACAATCTCAAAAACTTATTGAAAGTGCAATAAATACAGTATTCCTTTCAGCTATAGGGATGATTTTTGTTCTTGCATATGCTTTTTATGTTCATTGGAGTATTGGGTTGACTTATCTAGTTTCTATACCATTTATGGGGGGAGTCATATTTACTATAAGTAAAAAGGTAAGGGTAGCTCAAGTTCAGATTGTTAAGGAAAGTGCAGAACTTTCAGGAGCTACAACTGAAACAATAAGAAATGTAGAGCTTGTTAAAAGTTTAGGACTTGAAAAGCAGGAAATAAACCGTTTAAATTCTGTAAACGAAAAGATTCTTCAATTGGAACTTAAGAAAATAAAATATATTAGGATGATAAGTTTTATACAAGGAACAATTGTAAATGCAACAAGAGCTGTTCTTTTATTCTTGATGTTATACCTACTTTATAATAGACTTGTAACACTTGGGGAGTTTTTGAGTTTATTCTTTTATAGTTTCTTTATATTTGCTCCTCTTAGTGAAATGGGAACTGTTGTTTCAAATTACCAAGAAGCAAGAGCAAGTAATGAACAACTAGAAGAGATCTTAAATATAAAACCTTCTAGGAAACCTAAAAATGCTAAACATGTGGATAAATTAAATTCTATTGAATTTAAAAAGGTGGATTTCAAGTATAACTCTAAAGATGTTAGTTCAATATCCAATGTTAATCTTAAAATCAATGGCGGGGAGACAGTAGCATTTGTTGGACCTAGTGGAAGTGGGAAAACAACTATGATAAAATTAATTTTAGGTCTTTATCCTGTAACAAAAGGAAATATATTGATAAATGGTGTAGATTCTAATAAAACAGATTATGATTCTTTAAGATCAAGAATCGGTTTTGTTTCACAAGAAACTCAGTTATTTGCTGGGACAATAAGAGAAAACTTGTTATTTGTTAACCCTAATGCAAGTGATAAAGATTGTTTAGAGGTTTTGAAACTAGCCTCTGTTTTAGCTATTATGGAAAGGGGAGATAAGGGTCTTGATACGAAGATTGGAGAGGGAGGAATTAAATTATCTGGTGGAGAAAGACAGAGACTTGCTATTGCTAGAGCTCTTTTAAGAAACCCAGAACTTATTATCTTTGATGAGGCAACCTCAAGTTTAGATTCTTTAACTGAAAAAGAAATTACTAAAACAATACAGAGTATAAGAGAATTGAGACCTAATCTTACCATAGTTTTAGTTGCTCATAGACTTTCAACTATTGCTCATGCAAAAACAATTTATGTTTTAGAAAAAGGAAGTATTGTTGAGCATGGGACTCATAATAATTTGGTTAAGAAAAAAGGACTTTATTATGCTTTATGGAGAGAGCAGAGTGCTGAGGGAAGTAAGACAAATGGAAATGGAAAATAGTTGATAGATAATAAATTATGTAGGTAATGTTACTAAAGATGTAATTAATAGGTAATAATTTTATGTCAAGGTACTTGACTAAAACCACACCATTTATAGTGTGGTTGTACCTTGAGCATCCAAACCCAAGAAACTGAAAGTTTCTGGGCACCAAAATCCAGTAGGATTTTTAGTGAGTCCCAACCAAACCTCGGATGTCAAGAATAATATTCTTGAGCACCATCAGGAATTAGTAATTCCTGAGGTTTTAAGCAGAAGGTACACACAAGGACTTTTTGATTTATCTATTTAAATCATTATTAAATATTAAAATTGCGGAGATAATACCTAATTTTCAAAATATTGTGTTTATTCATTAAAATTTAATTGTATAAATAATAAATTGTATTTATGATAAAGTTTATAACATCTTTTTAACTTTATAATATGTAAAATAATATATAAAAAGAGAACATGAATAAAGATTTAGAGTTTGTTAAGGATTATCAGAAGAGGATTATTTTAATGTCTCATGCATCATCTCTTTTAGGATGGGATGAAGAAACAAATATGCCGAAACTTGGCATTAATTCTAGAGCAGAGACCTCTGCTCTTCTTGGGAAAGAAATTCATAGACTTGTTATTGATGATAAATTCTTTGCAGCTGTTAATAGGCTAAGGAAATCTAGATTAACAGGAGATGATAAACTTTTGATTGATGTTACATATAGGAGATTGTTGAAGGCTAGGAAAATTCCTGAAAGTTATGTTGAGGAATTGTCAAGAGTTACAACTCATGCAACTGCTAAATGGAGAGAAGCTAGAGAGAAAAAAGACTTTTCTATATTTGAACCTCATTTAGAGAAAATAATTGAATTAAAAAGAAAAGAGGCTAAGATGATGGGATTTAAAGGGCATCCTTATAATGGATTGTTAGATGGTTTTGAAGAGGATATGACTGTTGAAAAGTTAAAACCTAGTTTTGATAAATTGAAAACAGATTTGATTTATCTTATTGGAAAGATAAAAGCTTCGGAACTTTATAAGAAGCAAAAAATTGTGCTTTTGAATAAGGATTTTCCAAGGGAAATTCAGATGGAGCTTGTTAGAGATGTTATTTCTAGAATGGGCTTGAAGAAAGATTGTTCTAGAATTGATTTTTCTGAGCATCCATTTACTACAAAAATAGGTTTTAATGATGTAAGAATTACAACAAATATAAGAGATGATCCTACATTTTCTTTTAGTTCTTCTATTCATGAGGCTGGACATGCTCTTTATGAATTAGGTATGTCTGAAAATCATGCTTATGATTTTCTTGGGGGGGAGCCAAGCACTGGACTCCACGAATCTCAATCAAGATTCTGGGAAATCATGGTCGGTTTGAATAAAAATTTCTGGAAGTTTTACTCACCAATATTTATTAAAAAATTCAAGCTTAGAGGAACCCCCAATCAATTATATAGAGAAATAAATGCTGTTTCTCCGAGCTTGATAAGAATTGAGTCAGATGAAGTTCATTATCCTTTACATATTATTTTAAGATTTGAACTTGAAATGGGTTTGATAGATGGTAGTATTAAAGTTAAGGATCTTCCTAAACTTTGGAATGAAAAAATGAAAGAGTATATTGGAGTTGTTCCTGGTAATGATAAAGATGGGGTTTTACAAGATGTTCATTGGAGTAATGGATATATTGGATATTTTCCAACCTATGCTATTGGGACAATTTATGCATCTCAGTTATTTGGAGCAATTCACAAAGATATTAAAGTTGAAGAGCTTTTAAAAAAAGGAGATTATAGTAAAATAAGGGAGTGGTTAAGGAACAAAGTGCATAAACAAGGATCTAGATATTTTGCAGACGAATTAATAATGAAACTAACCGGTAGGGGATTAGATCCAGATTCTTATCTAAAATATCTTAACGAGAAATATTCAGAAATTTATGAACTTTAATTAGTCATTATATTAACTAGATGGCTAAAATGCAAGATATAAAGAATAAAATTATTGTAAGAAAGATTCAAGGGAAGAGTTATGTTCTTCGTAATGTAAGTCTTTCTATAGCTTTTATTTTAATTATATTCATTTTTGATATTTTACTAGCTTTTTTGTTTAACTTAAATATTTTATACTTTTTATTTATAAATTTTATACTTCTTTTAACGTGTTTATTTATGGTCGTTACTATATTAAATCCTAAAATTTTAAACAGTAATCATCATAATTCTCTTGTTATACAAAGAGAAGAAATTAAAGATGTTAAATCAAATGTAAATATTTTAGAAAATCCTGGCTCTGAATACCAAGAAGAAGAGGCGAAAGTTGATAGAAAACCAAGAATAAATATAAAAAAATATAATTATATTGGAAGTTCTGAGACAAAGGTTTACCATAAAAACTCTTGCAGATTTGCAAAGACCATTCATACAGATTATATGGATTATAACAATAAAGAAAGCTATTTTAAGAATAAAGGGTATAAGCCCTGTATGGTTTGTATTGAAGGAAAGTAACTTTAATTAAATGTGCAATATCTTTCCCCTTATTTAAGATTATTAATTGAATAAACAATATGTAACAAGACTAAATTAATCTATTTGATAAATTAAAATAATGTAAACTTAAAGATTCTTCTTTTTTAATAAAACAAATAAACAAATTTATTTTGATTTTATGGCCTTAATTTATCTTAATTATAATGGTAGCGCATTAATTACCTAAGATAAATTTTTATACTTATAATTTATCTTTAACTTATGCATTTTAAACTCTCTCCTTCATCACTTGGCTTAATGAAGGATTGTCCTAGATGTTTTTGGTTAGATAAACATAAGATCTGGCAAAGGCCCAGTGGTATCTTCCCAAGTCTTCCAAATGGTATGGATTCTATTTTAAAGAAACATTTTGATGCATTTAGAGATAGAAAACAACTTCCTCCAGAATTGCTTAAGGGAAATGGCTGTGGGGGAATGAGGCTTTTTGGAGATAATGCTGAGGAAAAAGAACTTATAAAAGCTTGGAGAGATAATCTTAAAGGAATTAAATTTATTGATAAATATGGAAATATTTTAGTTGGAGCTGTTGATAATATTCTTGTTGAAGACAATAAATTAATTGTTTTAGACTATAAAACAAGAGGTTTTCCATTGAAAGATAATACACATGAGTACTATCAAGATCAGCTTGATATTTATAATTTCCTTCTTAGAATGAATTATTTTGATACAGAAGATTATAGTTTTTTACTTTTTTATATACCTCAAAATGTTTTGGAAAGTGGAGAGATTATATTTGACAATAAATTAATTAAAATGAAGACAAGTGCTGAAAATGGGGAGAAGCTTTTTAGAAAAGCTTTGAAAGTTTTGTATGGGGAGTGTCCAAGTGATAGATGTAATTGGTGTGAGTTTGTTGAAGTTTAGTTCTATATAAAAGTTTAAATAAAAGATTTTTTCTTTATTTCTATGCCTGGAAGAAATTTAGCTGATGAATTAAGGGAAGAATTTAATGTTGATCTTTCAGCAGGATTGGTAATTGACAGAGATAAAAGACAGAAGATTGATTTACATTTTAGAGCAAGATATTACATTTCCACT
>JBBSXX010000001.1:0-5060 GCA_038045565.1 Nanobdellota archaeon | reverse complement strand
TTGTAACATTATCACTAACATCAAGCTGACTTCCATTAAAACTTAAATAATTTGCAGAACTGCTTCCTATAACCCAATTAAATAATCCCTTAAACCATCCACCACTAGAAGTTGAAACATTTTTTCCGCTTGAAAATGTAGCAGAATCATTAGAAAATACAATATTTGAAAATCCATTTATACTATTAACAGTTACATTTCCAACACTACTTTGAAATACCTGCCTTGAACTTCCATTAAAACTCAACTTCTCATTATTAATATAAACTTCCATAAAATAAAATTTTCCATATTCTAAAGTGAGTTGTTGAGAACCATTACCCAACATTACATCATACTTACCCAAAGAAATAGCCCCATTAAAATCTGTTGTAGAATTATATATAATGTTTCCCCCACTATAAGCATCAAAAATTACAACTGTTAAATTTCCTGAATCAAGATTTGCCCCATTCTGCAAAACATTTCCTTGTAAAGCCATCAAATCATCAACTGCATAAACCCCAAATATTAATAAAAAAATAGGCAAAATTGCAATTAAACTTAACAGTAACGGTTTACTAAATCTCATTATATCAAACTCTCTTTTTAATGGAAAAATATCGGAAAATAACTATATAAATATTATGTCTTCCAAAACTAATTTTATCGAGATAAAATTAGGTTATATAAAATCACAAAACCCTCTTCGTTATACCACACACTAAAGTGTGTGGTTTGTTCGTGGGGTTTTGAGGTTCCCAAAAGAAATTTACATAAACTACTACACCATAAATGGTGTAGATTTCTTTTTAGGATTAATTATTAGACTTGCCCCCATTAAGTGAACTACCCAAGGAAAGACCTTGAGGCATCTAGAACTTAAATATTTACTAATCTATTTAACACATAATAGAAATTTCCCATTAAAGAAAATTTTACATTTTTAACATTAAATTATGTCAAGCAAATTCAATTTAGTATTATTACCTATAGTTTATCCCTGTGCCCAGAGCACAGAGTATTATGGAAGAATAAATGGTAAACTTTATACCATAAAGAGGTATAAAATATACCGAAAGATTTATAAATTTGGTAAACTTTATACCATAAAGATGTATAAAATAATCCAATGACATCAAAGGAAGAACATATAAGAAAGATAAAAAAGCATCTCGCAGGGATAAATGATGCTATAGATCAAGGAATAGAAAATAAACCAATTAGTATAGGTTTTCATTGTAGTGCATGTTCAGTTGAATTGTTAGAATTATACTTACACACCATAAATAAAATATCAATAGGCCATATGATAAAACATGATTGGTTTAAGGGACCTAAAATAGAACAAAAAATAGAGCCATTAATTGAAAGAAAATTAAAAGTTTCTTTTGATAAAAAAGAAATAATTTATGATTTAATTTACAAAATAGAAGAAAAAAGAAATAACTTAGTTTATGGAAGCCCGACTAAAAAAACTGTTGAAGAGGTATTAAATAATTTCTTAAAATTGAAGAATATATTATTAGATCTTCTTAAAGAAGAAGGGGTTAAAATTGAATAAAGAAGATTTAATCGGATATACAGAATCATTTATTTCTTTTGTAATGAGCGAAATAGGAAAATCAGTAAATCAAATAATTTTATTTGGATCAGTTGCAAGAGGAGAATTTGATAAAAAAAGTGATATTGATTTGTTTTTTGATGTAAAAAGGGAAGATAGATTAAATATAGAAGAAAATCTGAAAAAGAGACTTAGTAAATTCTACAAATCAAAACTGTTTGAGATTTGGAAATTAAAAGGTATAGAAAATGTTATATCCATACATGTTGGAGTGCTAAATGAATGGAAGCTTAAAAGAAGCATTATATCTGATGGAATAATCTTATATGGAAAATATAAAGAAGCTCCAGAAAATTTAAAGCATTATTTATTAATTGTAAATGAACCAATTAAAGACATTGCCAAAAGAAATAAAATAATTAGAAAAACAATTGGAAGAAAGGAAAAAGCTTACACTAAAGAGGGAGTTTTAAAAAAAGCAAATGGAAAAATTATATCTCAAAGAGTTATTATGGTTCCTATTGAGGACTCAAAACAAATTATTGATTTATTCCATAGGGAAAAAGTTTCATTTAAAATATATGAATTTTGGAGTGATTGAAAGTTTGCTTTGAATATCTAAAGTAAACAATCTTAAAGGAAGACATTAGGTTATCAAAATATTGCTAAATAGAAAAATATCTCATTATTTTCCCTCTTTTCTTAACTCTTCTTTAATTTTTTGAGAATCAATTTTCCAATCCTTCAAAGATCAAAAATATATTAGTTAAATTATTTTATTTAACTTTACTTTTTCTCCTTTTCATATTTAGTAACTTTTTATTTTCAAATCTTTTATTTTTTCAAAATGTTTTTTATTTCTTGTAATTAATCTTTCATTATTTTTTATGCAAATAGAAGCAATCATAATGTCTTCTACTCCTACAATTTCTCCATGATTAATTAAATCGGCTTCTATCTCTCCTGCAATAATTGCCGATTCTTTATCGAAAGATAATATATCTATTTCAGAAATAAAATATTTTATCTTTTCCTTTTCTTTAGTATTCACAAAAATTGAGTTTTTTTTCAAATTCAATCCTTTAATTAACTCTGCGATACTAAGTGAGGTAATAAATATTTTATTAGATCCATTATCAAGTTCATCTTCTAACTCTTCTACTTTTTTCTCTCCATGAATTACATCTATCAAAAATGTTGTATCTAAACAAACCATTATCAATTATCTCCAAATAATTCTTCATGTCTTTTCTTTCTCATTTCTAAATGTTTTTCTCTTGACTCCATTATACTTTTTTCTAAGGCTTCCCCTGCTTCCTTTGAAATTATTCCATGAAAATCACTTAACTTCAATTTCTTTTCTGAAGTAATTCTGTTTATTACAATAGAAAAACTCTCATGCTCTCTTTTTAATCTTGCAAGCCTATCATAAGCCTCTTCTGTTATAGATATTGTTTTTGTAGCCATACATACACATATGTGTATGTATTTATATATCTTTCTAAAATCAATTGTTCAGGCTTGAAACAGCATCTAAAACCCGTTTATCAGGAGATAAAACAAAAACCTTATCATCTTTACTTCTTACTCCTCTATAAATTTTCTGCAGAAACTCTCTAGTAGCCTTGTCTTTATAGAAAGCCCAGTAGTATTGGGGGTGGCTCATTTTAAGAATTTTCCAGAAAATAGATCCTGCATCAGGATTAGGATATTTTGAAAAAATAATGCTATTGCATTGATCTCCTGGAAAATCAACCCCCCTTGAACATTTTGTAGTAAATAAAACCTCAATTTTTTTTCTCTTAAAATCATTAATCATTTGATTTGCATGATCTTTTTGAGTATCAATAAGCTCACTCTTGGTAATTAAATTTCCTAAATTGTACCTTTCTTTTTCTTCAATATTTGGCAAATCATCAAAGGCATTTATATGAACTAGAGCAGGTTTAACAGATTTCCTGACAGCTTCGTCAAATGCAACAAGATATTCTTCTCTTGTTATATTATTATTTTTAAAATTATCATATCTGCAATCTATCTCAAATCCTGTCCTTAAAATTTCTATAGAACCCTGATTAACTATTTCAGCCTCCACAAAATCAAAATCATCAATTCCAAAAACATGGCTTAAAACATCGCTTGAATGAATAGTTCCAGACATCATAACAAATACTTTATTCTTATCTAGCAACTCTTTGAATCTTCCAGCTAAATTTGTTGTAACAAGATCAACAAAAAGCCCTTTTTCATCGTGGCTGAAAAGTATATATGTTTCATCTAAAAAATCTTCAAAATCCAAAACACTTTCTAAAACATTTTTCACATAACTATCTTCATCAACTGAATCAAAAATTTCCTTATTAGCAATAATTAAATTAAAAATATCTAAAACATTATTAGAAGAAAGTTTTATGGGATCTCTCCTAAAAGCTCTTGACGAAAAAGAATGTTCGCTAACAACCTCATCAATCATTCTTGCAAGTCTAATTAAAACATTCTTAGATTCTGGATTATCGGACTGAATAAAATTAAGTGAATTTAAAAATCTAGTTAGATTTATCTTTCTTATATTTGAAAAACTATCAAGGAATTCATCGCACTCATCAATAATTTCAATATCTGTTGCAGGTTTTCTATTCATAACACTTTCCAATTTATATTTAGCCGAGTTAAATATAATGGTATCTGCATCAATATACGAATCAAACTGATTATAATAAGTGCATCCTTGTTTTCTTTCATGAATTGTAAATTTAATTCCATTTAATCCCTGATAGCTTCTTTTTTCAGATTTCATACCAAGCTCAAGTTCAGATGGAACAATCGGATTCCAATAAGGACAGACAGGAGCAATTGAAAGTCTTCTAACTTCCTTAATATCAAGATCCTCTTTAACTTTAGGATTTTCCTTCAAATATTCTCTTATTTTATGCATATTTCTTTCAGAAAGTTCAATCTTGCATGGAAGATCTTTATTATCTGCAGTGCAATTTTCAGAATATAAACATTTATGATTCTCTCTTCCAGTTATAACTTTAATTTTAAGTTTTTTATGATTATCCTTAAGTACATATTTTTCATTCGAATAATCTTCCATATACTGCTTTTGCAAAGCCTTACCAGGAACAACTATACTTGTTTTATTAAAGTGTTTTGCAATATTAAGTGCAATCGCACTTTTTCCCGTCCCACAAACTCCACGAATAAAAATAACTCTTTTCCCTTGTTTTATTTTTTCCAGAATTTCACTAACAACATCTTCCTGAGTTTTATTGTTGGAAAATTTTAAAGGATTATATCTATTGCCTTTATCATAAAGATTAAATCCATTTACATTATCATTTAGATGATACTCTTTACTATCTTGATAGTTTGAATCTGATAAATTTACATCATCAAAAATATCCTCAACATCATTATCTTCTTCCTCGTAGTTTTTGGAAACCTTTCCCAAAGGTTTGTCCTCATCAGTATTTTTAGAAAATTGGTAATTTCCAGAATTTTTTTTAAATGAATT